>JAFLJU010000605.1 GCA_022712835.1 Desulfobacteraceae bacterium | reverse complement strand
AGCCTGCTTGAAAATCCTTTCATGGGCATAATATTATCGATCCCGAAACAATTTGAAAGAAACTATGACTTGGTGCACAGCTGAACTGTGACATTTTAAGATGTATCAGGCCTATAAATATTGACGGCAGACAATATGGATTGATATTGAAATTGTCCCCGCACCTGTAATTGAACCCGGTACGGAGAAAAATAATCAGATAATTTATGCTTTGATGGCCATGCTTATTTTATAGATATTATGGTTGACACGTAGAAATGACCTGCCTTTTTTGTAATCGTGGATTAAATTGTAAAAGTAGTAACACAATTCAGAGCCATAAACAAAAGGGAGGCAGGCCATGAGAAAAATTGTAAAATATATTGGATTGGATGTCCACAAAAATTCTATCGCTATTGCAATTGCTGAAGATGGACAAAAAAGGGACGTTAACTTCTACGGTGTAATCAAAAACGATATGGATCAATTACACAAATTCTTACGAAAACAGATTTCACAAGGAATAGAGCCAAGGTGCGTATATGAAGCAGGTCCTTGCGGGTATAATATATACCGTAGCCTGAAAGATAAAGGCATCGATTGTGTTGTGATCGCTCCTTCTCTAATACCAAAAAAAAGTGGTGACAGAATCAAAACGGATCGAAGAGATGCGGAAAGTCTTGCAAAACTGCATAGAGCAGAAGAGCTAACTGCAGTTTATGTACCCTCGATGGAAGATGAAGCACTCCGGGATCTGGTCCGTGCTCGTGAGGATTGTGTAAATACACTCAAAAGAGCCAAACAGCAATTGGGTGCTTTCTTATTGAGACATCATGTTTGTTACTCAGGAAAATCGAAATGGAGTAAGGCATATTTCAATTGGATTGCTGACATATCAATGCCACACCCAGCGCAACAAATAACGTTACAAGAATATATTGATATGGTCCAGGACGGCAAGAAACGCGTGGAACGTATTTCAGAACAAATCAATAATTTATCAGGGCAAAGCCGGTTAAATACTCTTAATATGTCACTGCAATCATTGCGTGGGGTATCACAGATCGTCTCCGCTGTTGTAGTCTCAGAGATAGGAGACCTTACCCGTTTTGACTCTCCTTCAAAATTTATGGCATACCTGGGTCTTGTACCCTCCCAGCATAATAGTGGAGACAAAAAAAGACCGGGGAAAATAACTAAAACTGGAAATGGGCACGTACGTCGTGCACTTATTGAGGCAGCTCAAGCATATAGGCTACCTGCCAGGAAAAGCCGCGCCATTGCAAAACGCAATGAAGGTTTACCCCATGAAATTTGTAAAATTTCATGGCAAGCCCAGGTAAGACTATGTGGCCGATATAAACGGATGGTATTTAGGGGTAAAAATTCAAATCTTGTAAAAACAGCTATAGCCAGAGAATTGGCAGGTTTTATGTGGGCTATTGCTCATGCAATCCCTAAAACTACATAAAATAAAGGAATCGCTTCGCTCTTCCGTAGTGGGTTTTAAAAGGCATGGGCAGGAAAGCTTAAATAATAACCGGAAAAGCCAGCAATTATGCCAGCTTTTCCTTAAGCATTATTAAATGCTACCTGCATCCGATTATCCCTTGGCAGGTTGCTCCCCAGCAGAGCCTACCTCCGTTTCATCGGATACTTTATTCTTAACATTAAAGCGCATGGGGGCCAAGGAAATTAATGGAAAAATAACCACATAATTTTTAGATTTTATTGCGGGTGCGCTGTCACGGTTGGAGAAACCCAGTTTACACTATGGGAATAGGTAACTATCACTGAAACTCCCGAGAATAGATAAGGGCAGCTCCACGACGAAGCCAATTCATGCGGTAACCAACCCGCGTATATCAGACTGATCAACCGTCGTTAATTGATGACACCGCCCCCGACAATAAAATTTTAAAAAGGAGTATGATCTTCTTGAATTTGACATTAAAAAAAAGAGGCCAGGGGATGTTATTTCCTATTGACAAGTGTCAACCATATCAGGGTATTAATGAATAATAATCTGTATGAATTTCCATGAGTATAAGTTCTACCATATACACACGCTATCGACAATGGGCACTTTAGGTGGATATGATGATTGTTTGATTTGTTAAGAGGGCAATATATCAACTAATTTTCCTAAGCGGTTGGTCCGTCATCATATACGAAATGTTTCCAGGGACCAAAGGGTTCCCATATCTCACGAAGATCCCACAACGCATCCTGTCTATCCTCACCAAGCATTGTAACACGGTATTTGTATAAAAATGACGACGCTCGGGCATTTACTAAACAATGGACCCACACTTTTTCACCGGATAAACCTTTCATGATTTTGACAAACAAATCAAAGTCTTCCCAGTCAGGGTTATAAAAATCCACAGGAATATGATGGTATTTCATTCCCAACTTGGTGACAAGCTCGGCCTCATTCTTAGGCGAACTTTCGACAAAATCATTTGTCGTAAGATTTATGACGGTAGTGTATCCAGCTTTTTGAATAATTGAAAACTGGAGATCTGTTGGCAGGCCTGAAGACGACAGGTTGTCTTTTATTTCCATATAGTTGATGATGTCCTCAACTGAATTTTGTTTTGGGTTAAGGGGGGTGTGTTTGTAAATCTTTAAAAGAAAAATGTCGCGGATAGTTAAAATTGCTTTCATGATCACACCTGCTTTATAACGAAAAGATCTTGTATTGTGTGTGTTTTTTGTTTTATGGATTGATGATTCCGGTTTCATTTTTCGAATTTTCCTTATTAAAATTATTTAGTCTTTTGTTCTTTCGGTAAAAATAGTAAATTAAAAAATTCATTTGAGAAAGAGACAAACAATCTGATATGTCTAATGTTAAACATAACATTAAATATGCTCCGCCATCGGAATGGCTTTCTTTTTTAATAAAATATCAGGAGCTTGGGAGAAACCCTTTTTCATTGAACTATAAGCTGGGTAATGACCTGGATTACCTGATAAATCATATCACCCAATTGTTAACAAAAACGATTGAAGATAGGTTGCGAAGTGCCTATACAGATGAGAATTGCAGCATTCCAATTCCGATACTTGCCCAAGCTGTTTCTGCATCATACAGTGGACTTATTATGTCCTGGTTTACCCAATTCCAATCCATTGATGCTAAAAATTTCGCGGTCTATATTCATCGGAGCATCAGAGCATTAATACGAGAGGCATTACAAATCTGAGTCAATACAATATGGGGGCCGGATATTTTGAATTGATAAAGAGATTTAAGGCTGCCAAGCAAAATTATCTTTTCTGGAGCCAGCTCTATTCTCACCCGGGCCTTTTGGGGAAGGGAAACCACCAAGGCCTGCTGCCAGCTTTCCTGATCGAAGTCTCTTTGTTACATTTTTTAGATTCTAACAGTTCCTTTTCAGCCAACGCTATCACCCGGATTTTTTCCAATTCAGCCGTCATATCTTTGATGCGTTCCTTGATCATGAAATTAAAAACAATAGGGTGCATAGTTTTTTGTTCTCCTCTGTTGATGGTTGGTGTGAGTGCGAAAAAGAATATAGGTTGACTAAAAACAAAAAGATAATAGTATTACCTGATTCAAACCTTCGGAAAAACCGATGAAACCTGAGGATGATTCATGGAACTCTATCAAATCCGTACATTTGTTGCCGTTGCCGAAGAAGAACACCTGACCCGGGCAGCCCAACGACTCAATACCAGTCAACCTTCGGTCAGCGCCCATATCAAGGCTTTGGAACAGGAACTGGGCATCACTTTGTTTGACCGGAGTAAAAAAGGGATGCATCTCACGGGGAAGGGAGAGGAATTGCTGGAAAAGGCTTTATCCATTCTGGACTCCTCCCGGGATCTGATGAGCCTAGCTAAAAAGCTCAAGGGAGAACTGGTGGGAAATGTGAGAATCGGGATGAATGTCCAGCCGGATCTGCTTCGGGTCACCCGGTTGTTTGAGGAAGGCAGGATTCTTTACCCGGGTTTGACATTCCAACTCATCCAGAAATCTTCCCAGCGGGTGGAAAAAGCACTTAAGGCCGATGCCATTATCTGTGGGTATCTTCTGGATGAGGCCATATCACCTGGCATCCAGACCAGGCACCTTGGCAAGTTGGAGTTTATAGTTGTCGGACCTTCTTCCTGGCAGCAGAAGTTGGAAAATTCTGACATTCAGAAAATTGCAGATCTTCCCTGGGTGGTCAACACAGACAGCTGCCGGATGGGCAGGCTTATCCGCCAGCATTTCTACCTGGGTCAAAAAGAACTGAACATTGCTGTGGAAGCTGATGACGATGCCATGATTCGGCTGATCCGGGCCGGTGCAGGTCTGGGCTTCATGGAACGGGGTGAGGCCGAGGCGGCCCATCGGAAAGGACAGATCGCCCTCTGGCAGGGAGAGCCCCTATGCGTTGACCTGCTGTTTGCCTTTCTTGAAATCCGGCGTAATGACCCGATTATTGAGGCCATGCTCCAACTCCACGATACAGTTTGGAGATTGCCTGGGTAAGACGGCGGGTTTATGGTTCAAAAAGCGGTTGTGGTTTGCCAAAAAAGAGTGCTTGTTTGGGCCACCATTTCCGGCTATTGTTGTATATTTAAAGCCAGCAACACGTTAAAGAAAAATTCATTTGGAATATTACAAATTCAATGTTATCCTACATTGTAGCAGCACTCCCTGATACACATTTAAACGAAAACTTGAATTCTAAAAAAGAAATCCGTGGCGATTTCCATTATTATGGGTATTTATTAACTATTTGAATGGAGGATTGAGATGAAACTTTTAAAAGTACTTGTAAGTCTTTTTATCACCTTGACCATGAGTCAACCTACATTTTCCGAAGAAATAGTGATTGGTTTAGAACCATTGCCACCGCTAATTATAAACAAAGATACGGGATATACCATTGATATGCTAAGGCAAATTGAAAAGCAGACTGATTTGATATTCAAAATAAGGATCATGCCTTACAACAGGGTAAAACATTCATTGAAGGCCGGTGATATAGACCTTGCTGGACACACACCCTATAAAATGGAGACTCCCGACTTTTACGAATATGCCGTGGATGTCGACTGGTCTATCACCACATTGATCGATGTATACAGTAAAGATCCGGGGAAGATTGCGTCAGATGACTACAAAACATCAATGAGCATCGGAACTCCCAGGGGCAATGAAGGCTTCATGGGTGAGATGTTTGGTATTCCCATTGATAATTTCAAGGTCAATGGACTGGATAATATTGTGAAGATGATCAATGCCGGTAGGATAGAGTTTATCTTGTTTGAACGGTCCGCCACCATGAGCACCATCCAAAAGTTTAAGTTTGATACGATTCATTACAGGATGGTTGACGATTCCATAAAGGCCGGATTTGCAGTAAACAAAAACGACAGGGGACAAAAGGTAAAAGCCCTTTTGGAAGCGGCTATAAAAAATGTTGATCAGGGCCTCATTTTTAAGGATTTTTTCCAGTATACAAATCTGCCTGCGAATGGAGTGGTTCCCAAGAACTAAAAGCGACAAGACATTTTATTCATGGACATACATGGCACATAGATGCCCAAAAAAAAGCGGATTCACCAAACATGGCAAATCCGCTGAAAAAACCAGCCCGGACTAAATCTTAAAAAGATTCATCAGCTGTTTAAGCTTATTGGCGAGATCTGCCACCTCCTCTGCATTGACAGTCATCTGGGATCCGCTGTTGGCAAGTTCGGACACAGACTGATTAGTTGCATCGATCTCCTGGGTAATACTGTTTACTGCCAAAGCACTGCCGCTGACATTGGTACTTACCTCTGCCATTCCAGCGGAAAGCTGTGAAATATTACCTGAAATCTCCCGGGTTGTGGCAGTCTGCTCCTCAATGGCGGCTGCAATTGATCCAATGAGATCGTTGCAGTCGTTTATGATGGATTCCACTTCCTTGATTTTAAGAACAGAGTTGTTTGTGGAGGTCTGGATTCCGGTGATCTTGCCGTTAATGTCATGGGCGGCAATGGTTGTCTGATTTGCAAGCTCCTTGATTTCGCTTGCAACCACTGCAAATCCCTTCCCTGCTTCACCGGCTCTGGCAGCTTCTATGGTTGCATTAAGGGCCAGCAGATTTGTCTGCTTCGAAATATCGGTTATGGTTTCTGTTACCTTGCCAATCTCATCCGCCGAAATGCCCAGCTCCTTTATCTGGGATGAGGTCTCCTGGGAAACAGACACGGCATTTTCCGAAATACTCCTGGCATTGGCTGCTTTTTGACTGATTTCATTGATTGTCGCGCTCATCTCCTCCACGGCACTGGCAATCATGGAAATATTGACATTGGACTCTTCTATGGCCGATGCCACCGATTCCATGCCCAGGTTAACCTCCTCTGCGGAAGATGCTATCTTCTTCGTTCTGGAAGAGGTTGATTCCGTCTCCACAGACACGGCCTTAGTGATATCCAGCATCTTGCCCGAGGATTCGTCCACCTTGGTGCTGTAAGTGGTCGCGTTGGCAATGATGCTGGCCAGCTTGTCCAAAAAGGTATTAAAGGCCGTCCCAAGAGTGCCTATTTCATCGCCGGTGGTCACTTCAATGCGCTTGGTAAGATCCCCCTCGCCCTGGGAAATATCTTCCAAAGCTATCACCGTTTCTTTTACCGGTTTTAATATCCGGTTAATGAGGAGTGTCAAAACCAGCACCAAAAATGCAATACAAACCAGGGTCATGGCGATATTATAGGTCTGTATCTTTCCCAGCCCCTTGCCCAGTTCTTTTGTGGGAGTTTCAAACACAATCTTCCAATTAGAAGAGGGGATTTCTTTAAACACCACAAGTTTTTTAATGCCCTTATCGTCAATATATTCTTTTGTTCCCTTTTCCTTGGTCAGAAGTGCCTGGACAATCGATTTTTGAAATCCTTTGTCTGATATGTTCTTGATGTTTTTTATTGTGGAGACGTACTCCTCGGATGGATGGGCCTGGATACTGCCATCCTGGGAAATGAGAAAGGCGGTGCTGTTCTCACTTAACTTAGTTGTGCTCAATTGTTCGGAAAGGGCGGTCAGGTTGAGGCCGGCTCCAGCCACGCCAATGGGATTATCAACAGGCCCGACAATCAAGTTAATAAATGCCATGAGAGTTTTGCTATTTTCTGCAATATCAATATTAATGGCCAGTTTTGTCTTGCTTTTCAGGGTATCGAAAAACCAGCTGTCCCTGGGATTATCCTTACTTACAGTTTTGAATAGCCCATCGCTGGTGTAGTAGTTCTTGGATTTGGCCGACACCAGAAAAACAAAATCCAGATCGTTTTTTTTCACCTCTTTAAAAAAAGAGATGGCTTGATCCATATCTTCTTTTGGTTCACCATCCTTAATCCACTGGATGATATAAGGATTGTCTGAAACCAGCTTGGCCAAGCTTAAAGATTTATCCATTTTCTTTTCAAAGGTTTCAGCAATATAATTAACACTGGCAGGCGCTTCCCGATTCACGATTCTGTCATAAATGATATTAAATGAAATTTTGGAACTGATATATCCAGACACAAGCATGAGGATAACGACAAAAACGGTCACGCTAAACAACAATTTTACCTTTATGCTTAAATTTTTAGGCATTCGGTTTCTCCTTAACAGGGTGTATTCATAATTTTTTTCTTCAGATATGCTACTTTAATATCAAAATCACGAAAATTAATCCACACACTTTTTCTTAAAAGCACTTCATGCCTGTATTCCCTGGGCGAAAAGTACCCCGAGATTAAACGATTGCACTACTCTTTGAAAGCATTTCCTTTTTTGTACTTACGATTATTGTCCCGGGCATCGTGATCCTGTCCTATGGTCAATTCAAAAGATGAGGCATCTGCGCCATCCACCTTTAAACTGTTATGGTAAACATGGCTTCTATCTTTGGCATAGCCGTTTCCCAGATATTTAAAACTGGGACCGTTACTGTACCAGAGCTCATATCCCCGGTAAAATACGGCCCGTTTATCATATGCGTATCCCTCTTTGCTCAGGGTAAAGGTTTTTGGGTCAGCCCCCTTAATTTGTTGACGCATACGATAGACATGGGTTTTATCCATGAAGTGTTGATTATTGATAATTTCGAAGCTTTCTGGATCAACCCCTTTTAAGGTGCTGATATCAATCGATTTTTTAGTGTAATAAAAAGTACCGTCCCGGTAGTTGTCACAATAGTAAATATAATATCTGTCTTTTGAGTAATAGGGGGTGATAATTGAAAAACTTGGCCCATCACTATTGGGGATCTTTCTGCCGGCGAAATAGGCTGTGATGCTGTCCCTGGCATACCCGTATTTTAAAATTTCAAAGGTTTTTTTGTCTGCTATCTCAGCCTTATCATACATGGATTTAAAATCATTGGTCGTGGAGTTGCACCCTGGAAAAATAACAAGCTGTAAAAATACCAAAAGCATCAACCGAAATTTCATGAAAATCCTCTTAATTACTCTTAATCTTTTTTGGGTCTCCCTATCATTTCTTCTAAGGAAATAATATTAAACCCAATTTCAAACCACCATAAACGATATGCAATTGCTAATCTCTTGAGTGACAGGGGTCACCCATTAAAGCTTCGTCACCCATTAAAGCTTTCGTCAAGTAAAAAAACACCTCTCCTATAAAAAAGTTATCACTTTTTATTGTAATGCTTTTGCATCAGAATAAAATTACAAAAATATTTATGTTCGCATCTGTTACTTCTTTTTGTTGGTTTAC
>JAFLJU010000671.1 GCA_022712835.1 Desulfobacteraceae bacterium | reverse complement strand
GATGGTTCTGAAAAACGGTGGGGTGAGGCCACCGTTCTTATATATCCGGATGATTTTTTCTTTGACTTCGTGCTGGTCCACCTGGAGCGCCACTTTGAAATCGCTCAGTTTTATAATGTTCTTGTCCTGGACAATGGTGTTCTCCTTGGCCAACCGGGTAAACAGTATATTGAAAAATTTGGCATCTTCAATATACTGGAACTTGGACTTGAGTTCCTGTGTGGGCATTCCTTCCTTCAAGGGATTGGCAATATGATAGGTGGCAATTTTTTCAAGCACCTTTGTTTTGAAATCATCAAAAAAAGCGCCGTTAACATAAATTTGCCTCTCCTTGTCTGTCTGGACGATCTCCTGTTTTGCCAGCATCTTCTGGAGGGTTGTGGCCAGCTTCTTATCCGAAAGATTGGTCATCACCCGCAATTGGTTCAGTGACAACCCGGCATATCCTTTTAAAGACAGAAAAAAGGAGATGGTCTGTGTGCCATCATCTTCCAGCAGGCCTTCAAGCCCCCGGACCACATTTTTGTCAAACAATTTATGCTTTTGGGAAACTGGGTTGAGAATTGCACCGCCGCCAATGGTTTTTACCGGAGAATAACTTCGGATCACATATCGGTCATCTTTAATACAGCACACCGGGGACTCCAGACGAAACTGGACCGGGGCCGAATCTCCCGGCAACAGCTCTTCCCTGTCTAAAAGGACCATATACCCTAAAATTTCACTGGTTCCGGAATGAAATCTTATCCGGGTTCTGGGTTTGGCCGGTTTGCCGTTGCTTTTTAAGTAGTGGAAATGGGCATCCAGCATATAGCTTTCAATGAGGGTGTCCGGGGTGGAGAGAATATCTCCCCGGAAAACCGATTCCTTGTCCAGCCCCTGGAAATTGATGGCCGTCCGTGTGCCAGCGGATACGGTTTCCACGCTGCTGCTGTGGACTTGGATTCCCCTGACCTTGGAGGTGATCCGTTTGGGATAGACCATGATGTCGTCTCCCACATGGATGGTGCCCGAAGAAAGGGTGCCGGTGATCACGGTGCCAAATCCTTTCATGGAAAAAACCCGGTCCACGGGTAGCCGAAAAATGGAAGAAAATTTGCGTTGGGGAATTTGCTTGCAAATGGATTCAAGTGTGGCAATGAACTCTTCCAAGCCCTCGCCCGTTGCCGAGGAGAGGGGGACGATGGGTTTTCCCTCCAGAAAGGTGCCCTGGATAAAATCGTTGACATCATCAAGGGCCATTTCCAGGAGATCTTCATCCACCATGTCTGTCTTGGTCAGGGCGATGATTCCGTGCTGGATTCCCATGAGATTACAGATTTCCATATGCTCCCGGGTCTGTGGCATCACCCCTTCATCCGCCGCAATGACCATGGTCACCACATCAATGCCGCTGGAGCCTGCCACCATGTTTTTGACAAACTTTTCATGGCCGGGCATGTCCACAATACCAACATGTCTTCCGTCCGGGAGGTCAAGGGAGGCAAAGCCCAATTCGATGGTAATGCCCCTTTCTTTTTCTTCTTTGAGCCGGTCGGTTTCAACGCCGGTTAATGCCTTGACCAGGCTGGTTTTGCCATGGTCAATGTGACCGGCGGTTCCTAATATTATATTTTCCAATGCAACACCCCTCCAGGGCCATGTCTATTGTTATTTTTTTCTGAAAAAGCGAAAAACGTAGGCAAGGGTCACCAGAATGATACCGGTTACAACCCCGTGGTAAATACCCCATTCCGGTCTGAACAGCCGGATTAGAATGATACCAAAGGCAAGGCCTATAATCAGCCTTACCATAAAAATTATCAATGCGTTCATGAGAGTGTCCTTTAATTAGTTTTGTGTACCTCTATACCAGAGGGATAATAGTCAAACAACGGGTCAAGGTCAATCTTAAATGTGAGATGGCTATTAACATAAATTTTGTAAGGATAATAAAAAAAGAGTTGCTAAAAAAAGCTGTCTCTGGTAGAAAGTACAAGTTTTTTTGTGGTGGGTGTAGCTCAGTTGGTAGAGCACTAGGTTGTGGTCCTGGTGGCCGCGGGTTCAAACCCCGTCACTCACCCCACAAAAAAATCTCGATACCTTCCTTTTAGGCTCTCTTGGCTCTTATCCTTTTTTTTATCATTTTTATTTTTTTTAGATGGAACCTTTTTTTTCCTCTGCAACATAACGGTTGAGGTTTTTTATTGTCCTCTTTTATTGTCCTTGATAAATTCAAAAATATCCATTAATCTCTCCCCGGAAAGGTTAGAATGGATGGTCTTTTGGCTATTGAAATGCGCTATCTCAACTTATAAAGGCGTAATTTAATAAATGATTCGTATGAAAAATAATATTGATAACCATAATAAAAGGGATAAACCCATGGTAAATTCTGTTGTTCACAGACCCTGTCGTTTTTTGTTCACCTGGTTGTTCGCAACCGGAATTTTTTTGTCTTCACTCTTGCTGATTTTACCTGCTTCGTCTCTGGCAGCAACGGATATTGAGAAACTGGATGACGGGGTTTATGCCGAATTTGAAACCACCCGGGGAACCATTCTGGCAGAACTTTATTTCAAACTGGTTCCCAATACCGTGGCCAATTTTGTGGGGCTTGCCGAGGGCACCAAGAAATCAAACAAGAAGGCCGGTATAAAGTTTTATGACGACACGGTTTTTCACCGGGTGATTCCCAACTTCATGATCCAGGGCGGTGACCCCCAAGGAACTGGCCGGGGTGGCCCTGGGTATCAATTTGCCGATGAGTTTCATCCTTCCCTGACCCATAGCGGCCCCGGGATTCTTTCCATGGCAAATTCAGGTCCCAATACCAATGGCAGTCAGTTCTTTATCACCCACAAGGAAACCCCGTGGCTGGATTTAAAGCATTCTGTATTTGGTAAAGTAGTATCCGGCCAGGATGTGGTCCACGATATTCGCAAGGGAGACCGGATTAATCATTTGAATATTATTCGTAAGGGCAAGGATGCCCTGGCCTTTAAAACAGACCAGGCAAGCCTTGATGCTGCAAGTAATAATCTGGCCGCACAGCAAGCGGCCGGTCTGAAAAAATATATGTCCGAATTTGAGAATAAAATGATGCAAAAGCACCCCGATGCTCTGAAAATAGAGGGTGGTCCCATGTATGTACTTCTCAAAGAGGGGGAAGGGCCGGCAGCAAAGCTTGGAGAAAAGATAAGTGTCCATTATACCGGTGTGTTGGAGAATGGAAAAAAGTTTGACTCATCCCGGGACCGGAATAAACCCATCCAGTTTGTCCTTGGAAAAGGTGAGGTGATCAAGGGGTGGGATTTAGGGATAGCTGGTATGAAAAAAGGGGAAATGCGGCGACTGCTGATTCCCTATCCCCAGGCCTATGGGGAGAAGGGTTATCCTGGTATTATCCCCCCCAAAGCCACCTTGCTTTTTGATGTGGAGCTTATGGATTTTTAATAAATTCAACTCTATTTTTTGGGTCGACTGTTTTGGGTCGTCTGGTTTGGTTTGTTTTTGATTGCTGCCCTGGGTATTCCTAGGGCAGGCGCATGTGTGGCATTTGTTTGAGTATTCGCCTATGGCGCTTTTGAATGTAGGCGCTGGGCTTTTTGGCAGACCATTTGTGTGGGCTTGGCAATATCGCTGCCATGAGCGCTGACTGGGTCTGTGTCAATTGGTCGGCATTGCAAGAAAAATAGCGCTGTGCCCCGGCCTGGGCTCCCACCGTGCGGGTTCCCCAATCCACAGTATTTAGATAGATTTCAAAAATTCTTTGTTTGTCCCAGAAAAATTCGATTAAAATCGTATACCATGCTTCTATAGCTTTTCTCAAAAAACTTCTACTGGAAGGCAGAAAGAGGGATCGTGCCGCCTGCATGCTGATGGTGCTGGCCCCCCGAAACCTTTGAGTTTCTATGATATCTTCAATCACGATTTTCATCTCTTTAAAATCAAATCCGTTGTGGGACAGGAAACGTTGGTCTTCCGAAGCCAGAACCGCCTGCTGAAGGTTCGCAGATATTTTATCAAGGTTTCTCCACCCATAGGCTGATGGGATATAAACGGTCTGGTTGACCTTGGCCAGCAGCTGTTCCCAGATCATGTTAACGGTTCCCGTGGGATTCACATACTTGAAAAGCACCACCTGGGAAACGGAAAAAAAGATCAGAACAAGGACAACCGTAAACGCCTTTTTCCACATCCATCCCATGATTGATTTTTTTTTCTTTTTTTTCATAGGCTTCCTTGGTCATGGGTTCTACGTTGAATGGGTCTTGTTGTCAATTCTAAATCAATCCTTATATTGGTCTTAATTGCGTTTTGTATTATGTGATCCAATATGATCCCATATGATCCACTGGCGCAATCAAAATGAATGATGAATAAGGAGATATCCATGGGACAGATATTTACAGTGTCGGAAAACCAATCCGAAGAATATATAAAGTTTGATATAACCCAAGAGGGGTTTGACTTTTTAAAGGCCAAGCAACTGGCAAAGGAAACCGCTTTTGAAAAATGTGATTCCCCCATGATTCTTTCCTGGAAAAATGGAAAAACAGGTGAGTCCTATCCCAATCATGAATGCGGGGTGAATGACCGGCCCTTCTGGATACGGTATGCAGAGGGCAGGGGGGCGAATTTGACCATTGATTTCAACCAGGGGGAATATGTTTTTATGATCTTGAAAATATAGGACATCGTCCCGGAATGATTTGGGGATGACCCGGTTTCTTACAGAATGTCAATCATCAACAAAAAGGAGAATACATTTGAAAGTTATTGGATTTAACGGCAGCGCCAGAAAAAAAGGAAATACCGCCGGCTCTATGAACACGGTTTTAGCTGAATTGGAAAAGGCCGGTATTGAAACTGAGATGATCAATGTCGGCAAAGAAAAGGTCAGGGGATGCATTGCCTGCTATGGCTGTGCGAAAAATCAGGATGAAGCCTGTACCTTAAAGGATGATCCGGTAAATGAATGGATTCAGAAGATGAAAGAAGCCGATGGTATTCTGCTGGGTTCTCCGGTTTACTTTTCCGGTGTGGCAGGGACAATGAAGTCTTTTCTTGATAGAGCCTTTTTCGTTTCCACGGTGAACGGCAGCCTGTTCCGGCACAAAGTCGGGGCCGCTGTTGCGGCTGTTAGAAGGTCCGGGGGAATTCCCACGGTGGACTCTCTGAATCACTATATCAACTATTCTGAGATGATCATGCCTTCCTCAAACTACTGGAATGTGGCCCATGGCCTCAATCCGGGTGAAATGGAGCAGGATGGTGAAGGCAAACAGATCATGGAGGTGTTAGGGAAAAATATGGCATGGATCATGAACGTTATCGCCGCAGGAAAGGAGCAGTTTCCCGCGCCCGAATCGGTTGCCAAAACAATGACCAATTTTATCCGATAGAGCATTAATATAGGGGGATTGGGATTTCCACAATCCCCCTTGTTCTTTCTGGACAGGGGCCGTGATGGTAATGTGCAGCAGTTTAATCGGAGGAATCCATGATAGATGATATCCCCCAGGTTTTTTTTCATAAATCTAAAGACGAAAATAAAGACGAAAATAAAGAAGAAAAAATTGAGTTTGAGGTGTTGACCCTTAGGCATCTTTTTTCAAGAAGCCACCAGGTGATTCCTCCCCTGGACCAGCCCCATCGGTTGGCGTTCTATCAAATTTTGTATTTCACAAAAGGACAGGGCAGGCATTTTATTGATTTTACGCCCTATGAATATTCCCGGGGCAGCCTGATGTTTATCTCGGCAGGACAGGTCAATGCCTTTGATTTAAACCCAGGGGCAGATGGATTTCTCCTGCTGTTCACCGAGGATTTTTTAACCAGGAACATGGTTCATTCAGATACCCTCACCTTTTCAAGATTATACAATTACCATCTTTATCCACCGGATATTGTGCCCCTTGAATCCACCACATTGGTTTTTGATCATATTATCAATGAAATATATAATGAATATATTTTTGTCGAAACATTTGCCAAGGAAGAGATGCTTAGAACCCTTCTCAAACTGTTGCTGCTCAAAGCCGAACGGATAAAACAAACATTTGCGCCCAGAGAAAAAAACTCGGAATGGATGATACAATTTAGTGAATTCAGGCATCTGCTTTCAGCGCATTTCGCCCAAACCCGGAATGCAGACGCCTATGCAGCAATGATGAACATCTCCTATACCCATTTAAACAAAATCGTAAAAGCCGTTACAGGCAATACTGCTAAATCCTTTGTCGACAAGTTTATCATTCTCGAAATCAAACGACAATTGGCTGTATCTGATGTCTCCATTAAGGAGTTGACCTATGATATGGGGTTTGACGAACCCACCAATTTTGTAAAATTTTTTAAAAAACATACCCAACTATCTCCCGCCCAATTTAAAAAAACACTGACAGAATAGCTCCCATAAAAAAAATCCTTTTGTTTCGATATTTACCATTATTTGACCCAGATGAACCTATCAGGCATCTGCATTACGGTGTATTTTATCTCCAAATCTTAACCCTAAAAGCAAGGAGATAGACATGAAAAAAAATATTATTTTTTGTTTTGCAGCATTGGTTCTGGTGTCCTGTACATCCATTCAGGCTAAAAAAGATCCCCAAACTGGATTGCCCGACCAATTATCGGACCAATTGTCGAATAGGTACAAGGCTGTCGCCCTTTTAAACAGCCTTGAAACAGCCGATCCTAAGCCCATCGGATATATCAATTCTGACAAGTATATCCAGCATAATCTTATGATCGGCGATGGGATTGCAGGATTTGGCGAGTTAATGAAAAATATTCCCCAGGGCAGTATAAAGGTCAATGTCATCCGGGCATTTTCAGACGGAGACTATGTGTTCACCCACACAGATTACAATTTTTTCGGACCCAAGGCTGGTTTTGATATTTTCCGGTTTGAAGATGGCAGGATTGTCGAGCATTGGGATAATTTATCTGCAAAAGTTGTAACACCAAATCCCAGCGGGCATTCTCAGTTTGATGGCCCAACCGAGGCAATAGATCTTTCAAAAACCCAAAGCAATAAAATGCTGGTGAAAGATTTTGTTGATACCATTCTCATCAAAGGGCAGTTTGATAAATTAAGTAACTATTATGCTGGAGATAATTATATCCAGCATAATACAGCAATTGCTGACGGGGTCTCAGGTCTTGGCAAAGCCCTGAAGGCCATGGCGGAACAGGGAATAAAAATGGTTTATACAAAAAACCACATCATCCTGGGGCAGGGCAATTTTGTTCTGGCCGTCAGTGAAGGAGAGTTTGCGGGTCAGTACACCTGCTTTTATGACCTGTTCAGAGTAGAAAACCATAAAATTGCGGAACACTGGGATGTTATTGAAACGATTCTCCCTGAAAGCCAATGGAAGAACTCAAACGGCAAGTTTGGATTTAAATAAGTTTTTTATACAATAATTCCGGGGGGACCCTATGGAGTGGACGGTTCCCGCTGCGATGAATGCGGTAGCAGTAAAATCTCAATTTAATGGGAGAATTTTGAGTCCTAAAATTTAGACAGATAAGTTTTTTTGGAAATATAAAAAATAAGGTTTGACATTGTTTTTTAATTCATGCATTATTCGCCGGTCTTCAGGAGGTCAGACTTTAAACAGCCCTTCGAGCGAAAATGTTTGATCTTTGAAAATTGGTCAGTGAGAAAAGAAAAAAGAGCGGGTCTTAGGACCTAAAAAGCAGTACCAAAGGATTATAACT
>JAFLJU010000550.1 GCA_022712835.1 Desulfobacteraceae bacterium | reverse complement strand
TTTTTTTGTAAGTATTCATCAGGCTGGCATAAAAGTTGAAATTCATCTCTACAAAATGCGATTGCTCAAACAAGGCATTGGGCAAGTTTACTTTTGAATTTTTTATGCAGAAAAGGTCTAAATATGTTTATAAAAAGGTGTGTCGCGTTCATATTTTTCTTTAGTATCTTCTTAACACCCACGGTTTCCAATGTTTTGGGTTCTTCTCCAACAAACCAGACAAAAGCCTCCCCCTGGATTTCCCCGCCAAAAAGCCCACCTGAGGTTGCCCAACCAATGGCGGTACAGCCGGAATTTCAAGTGGTTAAAGGAATCATCAAAACTGGAGATACCACCTTTTCTCTGCTGAACAGATATATTCCCATGCAAACCATTTACCGGTTAGACCGTCAAAGCGCACAATATCTTTCATCATACCAGGTCAAAAAAGAGCAGTCCTATAAATTCATTCTACTGGAAGGCAATCTGATTGGATTTGAATATGAAATCAACAAACAAGACAAGTTGGTCATTCAAAGGGAAAAAATCGGTTTTTCCATCATGCAGATGCCCCTGGACTGGAGTATGATAGAAACCTGAGAGATGGTCTCTGCCACCATTTTCACCAATAACGGCCCGGACACCGGAGCCCTCAAATAAAAAATTAAGTATAAGGGCTCTCAGTTGACCGGAACCCCGATCCTTATGTTCAATGGACAAAATGGTTAGAACTCAATTTCAATTTGATTGTGAATGAGGTCTTCAAAGGTTTCGCGTCTGCGAATCAACCTGGCTTCACCGTTAACAATCAACACTTCCGCAGGCTTCGGCCTTGTGTTGTAATGGGAAGACATACTGAATCCATAGGCGCCGGCATTTTTAATCATGAGAATGTCGTCGGGCCGGACCCTGTTTAACTGCCGGTTTGTTCCAATATTATCAATTTCACATAGATTGCCCACCACGTTATATGTATTGAATGGGCCATCAGGATTCGAGATGTTGACAATTTCATGATAGGCATCATACATCATGGGGCGAAGAAGGTGATTAAACCCCGTATTGGTACCGACAAAATCAATGGACCCGTTTGATTTTAGGACCACGGCCTTGGCCAGCAGACAACCGGCTTCGCTCATCAGGTATCGGCCCGGTTCAAACCATATTTTTATTTTTTTGCCAAGGGAGGCACAAAAATTATCATATTCTTGTTTTAATATTTTCCCGATGACCTGAAGGTCCACCACGGCATCATCCGGATGATGCTTCACCATTATTCCGCCGCCGAAATCCACATATTCAATGTGCTCAAATTGTTTTGCAATTTCAAATACGGTTTTTGCGCCCTTGGCAAAGACCTCTTCGTTTAAGATGACATGACTTGAATGCAAATGGATCCCATTTATTCGCATTTCATATTTTTTGACAAGCTTCAATACCGCATCAAACTGGGTCAGGGATATGCCAAATTTTGATTGGTTGTGCCAGGCGACCACCCGTTCATCACTGACATCCTCATAATGCTCTTTGTTGATGGAGGCAAAATCAAAGGAATCGGCATTCAGGCCGGTTGTTTTTCCGGCTTCAATTTCCGACAGCAGGTTAGGGTTCAGGCGAATGCAAACAGGGTAACTGCCCTTGAATTCTTTTCCAAACGCTTCGAGATTTTGGAGATTTTCAATATTGACCGGCACACCGAAGTGAACCGCCGCCCGGATCTCGTCAAACTCCACCAGGTTAGGGGTGAATATCATCTCTTCCGGCTTGAATCCGAGCCTAAACCCCATTTTTATCTCAGGGATGGATACGGTATCAATACCGGCACCTATATGGCGCATATATTTCATAATGCTCAGGTTAGTGCAGGACTTTACGGCAAACATCACCCTGTGATCGATTCCGGAAAAAGCTCTGGAAAAATCATCATACTGACGCTTGATCACCTCCGCATCATAGACATATAAAGGCGTTCCAAATTCTTTGCACAGATCATGTAAATCCAAGGATTGTATCGTAGGGTGATTTTTCATTTTTAGGGTCTCTTCATTTCAGGGATTCGGTTTTTCCGCAGGGTTTTCACCCGTTGCATTAATTGTTGCACCCGTTTAAGCTGTTTCGGGTTTTTTCTGTGAATTAAAAAATAGCGCAAATGCCATGATATCATCCCATGGGCAGCCCATTGGATATATTCATGCAAAAGGCCAAATTCATCTTGAGTGATGGGTCTGATCTGGTGGTACGCTGCAAGAAAGCTCTCCATCAGGGAAAGATCCAGTTCATTGTTGATGAAACAAAAACCGTTAATGCACATGCCAATTTCCATTAACAGGCTGTCCACACAAACTTCCTCAAAGTCGATCAGTGCCGATAATTTTCCATTGTGAAAAAGGGTATTGTCCGGGAAAACATCCCCATGGATGAGTCCCTGGGGAAGTGTTTTGGAAAGGGGGGTCATAAGATATCGGGTCTGCTCTTTAAAATAGGTGTAGATGTCAGGATATTGAAATTTGGCCGTTTGAAATTGATCGATTAATGCCACACAATGATCCATATGAATCACATTTTTCCGCGGATATTTTTCAAAAAATTCAAGCGAGTTGAGCCGGGCCATACATCTAGCAATTTCGGCGGCGGTTTGATGATTCAGTTCCGGCTCTGTCCCTGCTTTAAATTCATAGATCAACACCTTTCCAGCCGTTGAATCCGAGACAAAACCGCCATCGTTTCTTTGGACAAGGTAGGCCGTTGGGAAATGTATTTTTTTTAATTCTAAAAGGATATCAACTTCGTAAAGGATATTGCCTTCATCGGCCTGCTGTGTGCAGATACGATAAAAGAACCTCTCTTTTTCCGTGGTGATTTTATAATTTTGATTTGCAAAACCATTGGACAACGTGGTTACACCGGTGACACGGTTTATCCCATAAAGAGAGCAGATTTTTCTTATTTCATCTTTTCTTGCTTCGTCTTCTCTTATTTTATCTTCTCTTATTTCATTAATGGTGGATGCCAATATCCCCTCCAGGTTTGAATTATTTGTTGGGTATACCTTTTTTTAAAATACCCGTCCACACAAAATTGATCGAATGTGCACCCCCCTTTAAAAAACCGGATCATTCAAGAGGCCATTCCGGAAAGCCAATGCCCTGAACAGGACCGGGAAAAGAAAGGTTCCTCTTTTCCCGGTCCTAGGGTTGAATCGGTTACCACTTTGTCCAGGCCAGGGTTCTATAGCATTTCAATGGCGCAGGCCATGGCCACGCCGCCGCCGCCGCAAAGCGTTGCTAACCCGAGGCTGTCCCCTCTATGTTTCATGGCATGGATCAGGGTGGTCATGATCCGGGCACCGGTAGAGCCCACGGGATGGCCAAGACCGATGCCGGACCCATTAACATTGGTGATCTCCCGGTTCAAGCCCAATTCCTTTTCGCATCCCAGATATTGGGCGGCAAAGGCTTCGTTGACTTCCACCAGATCAAAATCAGCAATGGAAAGACCGGATCTTGCCATGAGGCTTTTAACGGCAGGTACCGGGGAAATTCCCATGATGGTGGGATGACAGGCACCCATGCCCGTGGCTTTAATCCTGGCGATGGGAGTAAGACCCAGCTCCCTGGCTTTGTCCGCTGACATGATGATCATGCCCGTGGAACCGTCATTTAACCCCGAAGCGTTGCCCGCAGTTACCTTGCCGGTTTTAGGGATAAACGCCGAAGGCAGGGCGGTCAGTTTCTCCATGGTCATACCGGGGCGAAAATGCTCATCCTTGTCAAAAATCAGCGGATCTTTTTTACGTTGGGGGACTGAGATGGGGGTGATTTCTTCTGCAAAGGAGCCGTCCTTTGTAGCCCGTTCCGCATTGTTATGGCTTCGTAGGGCCACCTCATCCATCTCCTCCCGGCTGATCCCTAAGTGGTGGGCCACAAATTCTGCGGTGTGTCCCATGATATAGGGTTTGCCCATGAAAAAACTGGCGGGTGCTTCCTTAGTATTCAAAGGAGTTGTGTCATCAAAGGGCATGACGTGTGAACCGCAGTGGAGGGCATGGATCATGGCATCCACAAACTGGGTGTCCTGGAGACGACATCCCCACCTGGCCTTGGGCACGGTATAGGGAACTCCTGACATGTGCTCGACACCGCCGGCCAAAATGACATCGGCCATACCGGCCTGGATCATGGCCATGCCGGAAAGGACCGCTTCCATGCCGGAAATGCAGACCCGGTTCACGGTGACGGCGGGCACGGTATCAGGAATCCCGGCCATGAGGGCAGCCACCCTTGTAGTATTCAGGGTATCATGGTGCTCAAGACAGGTTCCGTAACGAACATCATCAATCAGACTGGGATCAATACCAGCCCTTTTTACCGCTTCCTTCATGGTAACGCTTGCGATGGTGGCACCGTTCAACTCTTTCAGGGTACCGCCATAGGTCCCGATAGCGGTTCTGCAAGCGGAAACAATAACAACTTCTTTCATTTTTTTTATATCCTTAACTTTAAAGTGTGGTTAAAATATCAGAACGCAGATTTTTTAAAATTTAAAATCTGCGTCCTATACTCATTATTTTGACCCAAAGGCCTCCTCGGAAATATCCAGGGCAGCCGTGTCGCCTGTCATAATCACTTCCATTTTCCCCTTAGACACGGGCAGAACGGAATTGATGTAAAACCGGGCACTTGAAAGCTGTCCCTCGTAAAAGGAGATATCTTTATTCTTGGGTTTGTCGGCAAGTTTTTGGGTGGCAATGGTTGCCCGCCACAACATCATCCATCCCATCAAGGTGTCTCCTGTGACATCCAAAAAGGGATGGGCCTGGACAAAGGCGGCCCCTATTTTATTCGCGCCCATGACCACTCCCAAAGCCTGTGCCGTCTCCATGAGTTTGACCACGGCGGCATCCAGCATATCGGCCAAAGGGGCTAATGTTTCTATTTTTTTGGCCGCATCAATGGTTTTCTGAACTTCCGCCAAAAGATCGGTAAAGGCTTTGCCTTTGTTCAGCCCCAGCTTTCTGCCCAAAAGGTCCATGGCCTGGATCCCGTTGGTGCCTTCGTAAATCTGGGTGATTTTGCAGTCACGAAGAAGTTGTTCCTGGGGATATTCCTTGGTGAATCCGTACCCGCCAAACACCTGGACGCCCCAGGAGCACATTTCAAAAGCCCGGTCCGTGATATACCCCTTGGCCACGGGAATCAGCACGTCAATAATGCCCTGGTATTTTGCTTTATCAGCCTCATTGTCAGAGGTATGGATCATGTCTTCCATGAATCCCGCATAATACAAAATACTTCTCATGCCTTCGGAATTTGATTTCATGGTCAACAGAATCCGCCGGATGTCCGGATGCTGGATAATGGGGACACCGGGGGAGCCTTTGGGGGCGGTAAGTGCTGCTCCCTGGACTCTGTCCCTTGCATAGTTCAGGGCATTCAGATAGGAGGCAGAAGCGCAGGCAAACCCCTGCATACCGACATGGAGGCGAGCTTCGTTCATCATGACAAACATGGCGCGCATGCCTTTATTCGCCTGACCCAACAACGTCCCTTTACATTGATTTTTTCCGCCCAGGGCCATGGAGCAGGTGGGGCTGCCATGGATACCCATTTTCTCTTCAATGCCGGTGCAGATCACATCGTTGAATTCCCCTTGGCTGCCGTCGTCGTGGACCCAAAATTTGGGAACCAGGAAGAGGGAAATCCCGGCGGTTCCGTCAGGGGCACCTTCGATCCTGGCCAATACCGGGTGGATGATATTTTCCACCAGATCATTTTCCCCGGAAGAGATAAAGATCTTGTTGCCGGTGATGGAATAAGTGCCATCACCGTTGGGAATGGCCTTGGTGGTAAGGGCCCCCACGTCAGATCCTGCTTCCGGCTCTGTCAGGAGCATGGATCCGCCCCAGACACCAGAGTACATTTTTTCAAGGAAGAGTTCTTTCTGCTTGTCCGTGCCAAAACTTTCCACCAGCTTTCCGGCCCCGTGGCTTAAGATATTGTGGAGCATAAAGGGGTAATTGGCCCCATTAAAATAATTATTGGCCGCCAAGGCCACGGTGGCTGGCATGCCCTGGCCGCCCCATTTGGGGTCATCGCACATGGCGATCCATTCCCCTTCACAAAACAACTTATAGGCCCGGTGAAAGGCCTTGGGAACAGTTACTTTGCCATTGTCAAAGGTACAGCCTTCTTCGTCTGCTTCCTTGAGACAGGGAAGCAACTCTTTGATGGCAAGGTTCCGGGCTTCGGAAACCACCATATCAATGGTTTTTTTGTTAAACTCCTCAAATCGTTCAAACTGGCTTAATTGTTCCACATTTAATTGTTCATGAAGAACAAAATCCACATCCCGTCTATCTGCGACTACCTGGGCCATAACTTCCTCCAAACGTTTAAATAAATTTATATTGTTTTCTTATTTTGTATGATCGTAAAAACCTTTGCCGCTTTTACGGCCCAGATAGCCTGCGCGCACCATTTTCCTAAGCAAGGGAGCGGGCCGGTACTTGTCTTCCCCCAATTCCTTGTGAAATCCTTCCAACACCAGGAGAATGGTGTCCAGTCCCACCATGTCGGCAAGGGCCAATGGACCGATGGGGTGATTGGCACCCAAAGTCATTCCGTTATCAATGTCCTCGGCGCTTGCAATCCCTTCGGCCAATACAAAAATGGCTTCATTGATCATGGGACAAAGGATTCGGTTCACGGCAAAGCCCGGGGCTTCTTTTACTTCAATGGCGGTTTTTTTGATTTTCTCCACAAAATCCTTGGCAATATTCAGGGTATCGTCTGAGGTTGCAAATCCCCGGATTAGTTCCACCAATTTCATCACGGGTACCGGATTGAAAAAATGCATACCGATCACCTTTTCCGGACGCTGGGTCACACTAGCCATTTCGGTGATGGACAGCCCCGAGGTGTTGGAGGCAAAAAGGGTCTCTTTCTTGCAGATATTGTCCAGCTCCTGGTAGACCTGTTTTTTAATCTCCATGATTTCGATGATGGCCTCAATTACCAGGTCGGCATCCTGGGCCGCCATGGTCAGATCGGTGGTCCCGGTGATCCGACCCATAACTTTGTCGGCCGTGGCTTGGTCCATTTTCCCCTTGGATACGGCCCGGTCAAGGTTACTGGAAATCGTCGTGAGTCCATTTTCAACAAATCGGTCTTCCATATCCCGGATGGTGACCTCAAATCCGGCTTGAGCCGCTGTTTGGGCAATCCCGGCGCCCATGATACCGGCTCCCAACACACAAATCTTTTTAATTTCCATTGTTTTCTCCTGTTAATAATAAGGGTGAATATTTTATGTTTTTAACTCTTGAGCTCTTTTAAATCTTTAACTATCGCATAAACCATGCCATGGTGGGGAACCCCCGTATACCAAAGCATGTGCAGAAAACCCGAAAAACATACAAGAATTTTCTGTACCATGGAAAAGAATTTTCTGTTCTATTTTCCTGTTTTAATCTAATCTGTCCCATACTACAGAAAAAAAAGATAACAAAAACCCCAGGAGGAAAAATGGATACAAAAAAAAAGGAACACATGGAAAAGGGAGTGGATGAAAAAGATTTTTTCAGGGAAGCCACCCTAAAACTTTGCTCCAGCCTGGAGATTGAACGGGCCCTTCACCAATGCCTGATGTATATCCGCAAATTTATCCCAGCTGGCCAGGTGGGATTTCATGTTTATCACCGGGATGAAGGGATTGTTGAAACCGTGGCCCATGCAACTCCCGCAGGGGGAGATGCAAGTTCCATGAGAATTCCCTTGTCCGTCAGGGGCAAACGCCAGATCGAAGACCGTCGTTTAGCCAGGGTCCGACTCATAGAGCGCCTAGGGGATGATCCCATAACAGGGCCTGTGGCGGATCGGTTGGAAGCCTGGGACCTGTCTGCCGTGGTCATCGACCTAGTGCTGGAAAAAACCCTACTGGGAATTTTCAGTGTGTTCAATAATGGCTCGGAACAATTTTCCCCTGAACATGTCCGCCTGCTAAGCCTGCTGGCCAAACCCTGCGCCATCGCCCTGACCAACAGCTTAAGGTTCCGGGAATTAAAGAATCTCAAGGAACTGCTGGCCGACGACAATCGCTATCTTCAGGAAGAGTTGAACAAGATGACCGGGGAACAGGTGATCGGTGCGGGCCAGGGCCTTAAAGGCGTCATGGAAATGGTCCACCAGGTGGCCCCCCTGGAAAGCCCGGTCCTGCTGCT
>JAFLJU010000667.1 GCA_022712835.1 Desulfobacteraceae bacterium | reverse complement strand
CCCCTGTCGCTCCAGAAGAATTGCAAACAGATCAAAAAATATCTTGGTAACCGAATCAAACTGTCCCATGACCGGATGGGTCAGGTTGTCTTTGAGCATCAGATAGGCCATCATCTGAAAGGTGGATTCATTTTCGATAAGATGTTCCACAAATCTTATGGCAAAATATTCAATCCCCACAGGCTCATCCGCTTCGAACATCTTCTCAAACTCTTTGCTGACAGAAGAGATATCCTGGATAAAGGCTTCATTAAACAATTCTTCCTGGCTTGGGAAATATCGGTATATGGTGGCAGGAGAGATCCCGGCTTCATCAGCCACTTCCCTCATTCCCACTTCATAAAAGGGTTTTTTCGCGAATAATGCCAAGGCAGACTCAATTACGATCTGTTTTCTGGCCAGTTTTTCCTTTTCCTTGAGTTCTGCAAATTTTGATTCCGCCACAAGTAATAACCCTTATTTTTATGATGCCCTCTTTTTTTGGAGTGATCCTATCTTCGAATTTGTTTTTTCATTTATCATTTGTTCATGAATCTTACAAGGCAAAAGCCAAAACTTATCGTAATTCCCGGACAAAATTTTCGTTGACATTTAACTTCATAGAATTTAAATTCACCATAGTGAAATATTTAACACAATGGCGGGTTTATTCCCCGAGGAGAATTGTATGCCGGTGATTTTAACCAATATGTTCTATCTTCTGTTCCCAATTGTCATTATCTATCTGTGCACCACCTACCCGATTTTGGATAAAATCGGCATGATCATTATCTGCTATGCCATGGGACTTGTCCTGGGAAATATCCACATCTTGCCCGAAAACATCCTGGCATCCCAGACGACTCTGTGCGAAGTCAGCGTAGCCCTCTCCCTTCCCCTTCTTCTTTTTTCCCTTGACCTGAAACAATGGATTCATCTGGCCGGAAAAACCATATTATCCATGGTCCTTGCCACCATTTCCATCGCCATCGCCTCCTGCGTTGGGTTTCTTTTCATAAACGGGCAAATAATGGAAAGCTGGAAACTTGTGGGAATGGCAATGGCAGTCTATACCGGGGGCACCCCCAACCTGGCCGCCATCAAGACAGCACTCCAGGTGGACCCCACTGTTTTCATCACCTTCCATACCTATGATATCGTGATCACCCTGGCCTGCTTGATCTTCTTTATTACCGTTGCCCAGAGCGTTTGTAACAAATTTTTGCCAAGATTTAAGCCCTTATCTAAAAAGATTGGGGAGCCCGATGAAATAGGCGAAACAGATTCTCTTCATTATGAAGGAATAGATTCTTACAAGGGAATCATGAAGGTCAAAACCCTTATAAAACTTTCCTATGCCCTGGTTCTTTCAGGTGTGATCGTGGGGGCGGCCCTGGGCATAAGCAAGCTATTCCCGAGGGACTATGCCACCTCGGTGACCATTCTTTCCATCACCACCTTAGGGATCGGGTGCTCCTTTATTCCGGCCATCCGGAATATTAAAAAAACATTCCAGCTGGGAATGTATATCATCATGATCTTCTGCCTGGTTGTCAGCTCCATGTCCGATTTTTCCCTGCTGACCAATTTAAACTACCCCCTTCTGTGTTATGTGGGATTCTCGGTATTTGGTTCCCTAACCCTCCACGCACTTTTGTGCATGATTTTTAAAATCGATACCGATACCTTTATTATCACCTCCACCTCTGCCATTTGCTCTCCGCCCTTTGTACCGGTGGTGGCCAGTGCCCTCAAGAACAAAACAATTATTTTATCCGGATTAACAACGGGTATCATCGGATATGCCATTGGCAATTATCTTGGCATATCCATGGCTTATCTTATTAAATCCATGATGTGATGAATACAGGTTATATTTCATATTTAATGGGGCGCAACATCCGCAAGGATCAGGCCCTTAAAATCAAAAATAATAAAAATGACGGAAAAAAATGCCAGGAAAAAAAATGACGGAAAAAAAAATAGTATTGCCTGAAAAAGGGCGCAGCAAAGAAGCGGTTCTTGAAGCCATGAAGGGGTTTGGAAAAAACGACCCGGATTATAAAAAGGGACGAACCTGGAGCCTTGTCTATTATCTGGGAGAAGAACATGCCCAATTTATGAATGAGGCAAGCCAGATGTACGCTTCTGCCAACGGGCTCAATCCCATGGCATTCCAAAGCCTGAAACGCTTTGAGACCGAAGTTATCCGCATGACAGCGGATCTTCTCCACGGAGACGAAAATGTGGCCGGTATCATGACCTCCGGGGGGACGGAAAGCTGCCTTCTGGCCGTTAAAACCTATCGGGACATGGGACGGAAAAAAGGGATCAAACACCCGGAGATGGTCCTGCCGGAATCCGCCCACGTGGCCTGGGAAAAAGGGGCTGAGTATTTCAATGTCAAAGCCGTTCATGTGCCCCTGGACAAAGAATATCGCATGGATGTGGAGAAAACGAAAAAAGCCATCACCCGGCGAACCGTTATGATCCTAGGTTCCGCTCCCGGATACCCCCACGGAGTTATGGACCCCATTGAGAAACTGGGTGCCATTGCCCTTGAAAGAAACATTCCCCTCCATGTAGATGCCTGTGTGGGGGGATATCTTCTCCCCTTTGTTGAACGGCTGGGATATCCTGTTCCCAAATTTGATTTCAGAGTAAAGGGAGTTACCTCCATCTCGGCGGACACCCATAAATACGGGTATAGTGCCAAGGGCGCCTCGACCATTTTGTATCGCAACATGGATATTTTAGAGCACCAGATGTTTGTGTTCACGGAATGGCCCGGAGGTATTTTTGCCTCCCCAGGCCTTTTGGGCACGCGACCCGGGGGCAATATCGCGGCGGCCTGGGCTGCCATGCAAGCCATGGGAGCAGACGGTTATCTTGAAAATGCCAAAAAAATCATGGAGGCCACCCAACAGCTGATAAAGGGAATTGAGGCCATCCAAGGGCTTGAAATTGTGGGCAAACCCGACATGAGCCTGGTTGCTTATAAGTCTTCTTCCAAAAAAATTGGTATCTATGCCGTCGGGGATCAGATGGAGAAAAGAGGATGGCATATTGACCGCCAGCAAAAACCCGAATGCCTCCATGCCATGGTCACCCCCTTGCACAGGCAGGTGATGACCCAATACCTTGAAGATCTTACACAATGCCTTGAATATGTGAAAGCAAATCCAAAGCTGTCCTTGGAGGGAGGGGCTGCCACCTATGGGATGGTATCAAAGGTTCCCTTCAGGGGAATGGTCAAAAAAAATGTATTAAAGATGATGCGGGAGATGTATGGCCCCCAGGGCAATCCCCTGGATTTTTCCACCACCACCCATCCAAAAAGCATTATGGACAAAATCGCCCGGTTATTTTTAAGATTTAAAAGTTAGGGATATTTATGACGGCCCTGCCAATGCCAGGGCCGTCATATCCATGAAGGCGGCAAACAGGTTTTCATAGCTAATCCCGTAGATCTCCTGGAAATTGGCCTGGCGCATGAGTATAATCTGCATGACACCAAAGACCTGCCCCCAGAGCACCAGCATCAATTGAGAAGGTTCCAGGGCGGTTTTGATCTTTTTATTTTCAATCCCCCTTGCAAGAATACGGGTGATCAGATCGGCCATGGCATCTGTTTTTTCCTGGCAAAGATGCTTATGGGATCCCGGGACGGCATTTTTGAGCATCCCCGGGTCATACACACAGGTATTCGCCTCATAGACCATGATCAGCTTCAGATAGTCCGGGTGATCCATGGAAAAATCAAAAAAAGCCCGGCCAAGCCCATGGATGTTTAGGTCCTTGGAAGCGTTTTCCAATCGTTCATGCAATCTTGTAAGTCCCCTTAACACCACTGATAGGAAGATGTCTTCCTTATCCTTAAAATAAAGATAGATGGATCGCTTGTTATAGCCGGATGCCTTTGCGATCTCAATGATGGTGGTAAATTCATATCCATTTTTGAAAAATACCTCCTGGGCCATATCAATGATTCGGTTTTCACGCTGTTTTTTTTCCCATGCTTTTCTCTCTTCTGACATCATTTCCCCTTTTGTTGTGGATATCGAATTTTGAGAAATAAAATACACCATGGTGAAATCCAAGTCAATCCATTGCAACAACAAAGGAATGAGGACGGTCAGGAGGCAATCAAAGCCGTTAGTTTTGCCCGAATCTCCTCCTTCTCGGAAAGGATCTGGGCAATTGATTTCAATACTTCACGGATGATCCCAGTTTTGGGATGGGGGGAGAGCATCTGGATCTCAATGGTTTTTATATCCATCACCATCTCCTCCAATTGCCCATAGGGTTTTCCAGCCCCTCCCATGAACGCCTTAAGCTCTTTCAAAATTTCTTCCAACCCCTCTTTGCCCTGGGCTTCCATGACAGGACCGCTTCCAAGTTGAAGGCTTGTATCTCCCGTGTAATCAATCTTCATGTCCAGGGCCTTCAGGCCCTTCCGGGTAATCCCGATGCCGCCGGAAAGGGTTTTTAATTCCGCATACTCCTCAATAAAAAGGGCTTCGGCAAGAGACCCGGCCTCACTGCGCGCAAGACCCAAGGCTTCCCCCACCTCGTACATGGACACCTGGGCCTGGGGATCACCCTTGGCCATTGAATAAAGTTGAAATAAATAAGCCGCCGCCTCGGGAGTGGGTGAGTCCATTTTTCTATTCCTTTTTTTCAGATTTTGTCCGTTAACCTGCCACACAGCCTACCATTGGAAAAAACGGATTAAGATGCACACAACACCCATATCCTAAGGCCGCTGATTCAAATTTACGAAGACATGCAACCATCATCCTCTTTGATGACTTTGGTGTAACACTCATTGACTTGCTTATCCGAGGTGGATGTTTTATCGCATTCGGTCATTTTTTCTATTATTTTTTGCTGATCCCCGGCATCACAATAATCTTTATTTTCTTTTTTTTCAGTCATTTTTCCTGTCTCCTCTGGTTTGATTTTA
>JAFLJU010000124.1 GCA_022712835.1 Desulfobacteraceae bacterium | reverse complement strand
TCCATATCCCCCTTCCCAATTTTTTCAGCACCCCGCACCAATAGTTCAAGGGGCCGTGTCAAACGTCGGGTCAACACCATCAAGGCCAGAGAAATGACAATGGCTGCGAAAACACCCAGAAACAACAGATAGGGGTTCATCCGGTTTGTTATCCCGGACACCTCCGCCATGGGATCAACCGCCAATATAAACCACCCCCATTCCGTAAAGGATTCAACCCGGACCAGACTGGGTTCTCCCCCCATGTCGACAACCCGACGTCCGGCATTCGCGCCCAGGTCCAAAAACCATTTTTCCGAACTGACATCTGTGTCAACCAGGTACTTGTTGGGATGAAAAATAATGATACCCTTGTTGTCTACAGCAAAAATATATCCTTGTTCGCCAACCCCGATGGCAGCAGTCTCGGTTGCGGTATCCATCTTTGCCTTTGCCACACTAGCAACAATGTTTTCCAGTCCATATTCATGGAGCATGTTTTCCTGGGTTCTGGCAATGTCAACGGCATCTGAAAGGCGGGTGTCCAGCCAGGTTTCCGCTAAATCGATTAACGCATTTCTAGAAAAATGATAGGTGGTCCCCACCGTTGCAAGAAGAAAAAAAATAACCAAAGGTAGGGTTGTCAGCATAATTTTGGTGTAGGTATTCATTGAGAAACCTTATGATGTAAGAATGTCATAACAACCACGAAATTGTTCCCGCTTTTTGCTGCTTTGGAATTCACATTTTAAATATAGGCCAGCTATCATCATGGTTCTTCCCTGGCAAACCTCTGCCAAGAAAATACTATACATGAAAACTCAATAAATGCAAAACTTAGGTGGTCTGCATTTTTTTTTGCAAATTATCAAGTTGTGGTTATCTTAAATTGATAAAAATACAGGTTTGTTTAGTTTTTTTACACTGCCTAAAAACAAATAATCCATACAAGAAAGTTATAGGAGAAATTTCAGGATGGGAGAACAGGCGTTAACCATACCGGTGACCGGAATGAGCTGCGTCAATTGCGCCGCCAATATCCAAAAAACTCTGGACCCGCTTGATGGCATCATAAAGTTAAATGTAAATTTTGCAGCCGAGCAGGCCATGGTAAGCTTTGATCCGGATAAGATTCGTTTGGATCAGATAGTGGAAAAAATTGTTGACCTGGGATTTGCGGTGGCATTGGCCCGGCAAGAGATACCCGTGACCGGGATGAGCTGTGCCAATTGCGCCGCCAACATTGAAAGAACCCTGAACAACAATGTGGCCGGGGTGATAAAGACTTCTGTTAATTTTGCATCGGAACGATTGATCGTCTCTTACCTGCCCTCTGAAATCACCATGAACGATATTGTTGCCCGGGTGAAAGAGATGGGGTTTGATCTTGTACTGGCGGAAGAGGGAATGGATGAGGCCGATGTGGAGGAGATTGCACGGAATCGGGAAATTGGCGATCAAACCCGAAAATTTATGGTGGGGGCCGCCTTTGCCCTGCCCCTGTTTTTGCTGAGCATGTCCAGGGATTTTGGCCTGATCGGCTCATGGAGCCATGGGGCTTGGGTCAACTGGGTGTTTCTTGCCCTTGCCACCCCGGTCCAGTTTTATACGGGCTGGGATTATTACAGGGGGGCCTATAACAGCCTGAAAAACAAAACCGCCAACATGGATGTCCTCATTGCCCTGGGCTCCTCGGTGGCCTATGTTTATTCCCTTGCCATTTTATTGCTCCCGGGACTTAGTGGCCATGTATATTTTGAAACATCTGCCGTGATCATCACCCTGATAAAATTTGGCAAACTGTTGGAAGCACGAACCAAGGGAAAAACCGGAGGGGCCATTAAAAAGCTCATCGGCCTTACTCCCAAAACCGCCACAAAAATAGTGGACGGGTCTGAAGTCCTTGTGCCCATCAACAGCGTCAAAACAGGGGATATCATCCTGATCCGCCCGGGGGAACGATTTCCCGTGGACGGGACAATCATCGAAGGAACCTCAGCCGTGGATGAGTCCATGCTCAGCGGTGAGCCCCTTCCCGTGGATAAATGTCCAGGAGAACCCATCACAGGGGGCACTGTCAATGGGGAGGGATTGTTAAGATTTGAAGCCACACGGGTGGGCAAGGACACCGCCCTGGCCCAGATCATACGAATGGTCCAGGAAGCCCAGGGCAGCCGTGCCCCTATCCAGGCCCTGGCCGACCGGGTGGCTGCGGTTTTCGTACCGGCGGTCATCGCCATTGCCATCATCACCTTTGGTATCTGGTGGGGGGTGACCGGTGAGTTTGTCCCCTCCATGATCCGAATGGTGGCAGTTTTAGTCATTGCCTGCCCCTGTGCCCTGGGCCTTGCAACTCCCACCGCCATCATGGCCGGAACAGGGCAAGGAGCTGAGAACGGCATTTTATTCAAGCGCAGCCAGGCCCTTGAAATGGCAGCAAAACTGGACACCATTGTGATGGATAAAACCGGAACCATCACCCAGGGACGGCCCACGGTGGTGGACCTGATCCCCATGGAAGACACGGGGTTAACAACCCAAGACCTGCTGGTGATGGCCGCCTCCCTGGAAAAAGGCTCGGAACATCCCATTGGTAAATCCATTGTGGCCTTTGCCCTTGCCAAGGGCCACCCCCTGGATGATCCAAAGGAATTTAAAGCCCACAGTGGATTCGGGGTGGCAGGACGTGTCAAGGAAACTGCCCTTCGCCTGGGGAAACCCGGATGGTTCGACCCCGTTTTATTGGAAACAGTCTCCCCCCGGATCACCCGTCTGCAGAACCAGGGAAAAACCGTTATGGTGCTGGCCGGAGAATCCGGGGTGCTGGGAATTCTCTCTGTCTGGGATGTGCTGAAGCCAGATTCAAAACAGGCCATTGCCGCCCTTAAGCAAGAAGGGCTGCGGGTGGTGATGCTCACCGGAGACAACCTTCAGACCGCCCGGGCCATTGGCCAAGAAGTGGGGGTTGATGAGATTGTGGCAG
>JAFLJU010000305.1 GCA_022712835.1 Desulfobacteraceae bacterium | reverse complement strand
CCGATGATGCGCTGTCGACCACGATGCTGGCGGTTACAAGTCCTGTTTTGATTTGTCCTTCCATGAACACGGACATGTATCAAAATATCCGGGTCCAGCGAAATCTGGATATCCTTGAACAGGACGGCGTCCATATTATTGATCCCGATGACGGGGTCCTGGCATGCAAAACCGTTGGAACAGGCCGGTTGCCAGATCCCTGGTTTATCCTTGACCGGCTGACAGCAGTTCTGACCCGAAAAGATCTTTTGGGCAGGCAGGTGCTTATAACGGCAGGTCCCACGGTTGAAGCCATCGATCCTGTAAGGTACATCAGCAACCATTCAGCGGGTAAAATGGGATATGCCATTGCAAGGGCTGCTGAACGAAGAGGGGCAAGGGTTACCCTGGTCTCTGGGCCTGTTAACCTTGATCCGCCGGTGGGAGTTGAGGTTGTTCCTGTGGAAAGCTGCGATGAGATGGCCCAGGCGGTTTTTTCACACCTCAAAGCTTCGGACATCATCATCAAAGTGGCGGCCGTGGCAGACTATCGACCGGTTGATATAAGTACCCGTAAAATTAAGAAGACTGCCTCAAAGGAGATGCGTCTTTCCATGACAGAGAATATGGATATTCTTAAACGGGTGGGTGAGCTTAAAACCGACGACCAATTTCTGGTGGGATTTGCCGCCGAAACCAATGACCTTGAAGCACATGCCTTGGTAAAGATGAAAAAAAAGAACCTGGATATGATCGCTGCAAACCTTGTGGGAATCGAGAACTCCGGGTTTAAAACTGATACCAACAAGGTCAAGCTCTTCTTCAAAAACGGTTCTTCAAAGGATATTCCTTTAATGGATAAACAATCGGTTGCCCATGTTCTGTTGGACGCCATTGTTGAACAAATGTTGACCAAATGCTGAACAAAGTAGGATAGAGCCCATGGGGGAAAATAACACGATTCAGTCAATTTCTTCGGAGTTTGTCAAAACCATTCAGGATGTTTCCCAGTATATTTCCCATCAAAGGCAATTGGGCAATGGGGAATTCACTGTTTCCCAGAAAAGCGTTGAAACCATCAACGCTTGGGGGAAACCTAGGGCCACCCCTGCTGTTTTTCGTTTTCAGGGTCCGGAAAATGCCCGACTGTTCTTTGTTGACAGTGAAGGGTTGTTTTTTTCGGGAGAATCCGGTGGGCTGTTGGTTAAAATCTTGGCTGCCATGGGAATGACCCCGGAATCAGTGTTCATCTGCAATGCAAGTGATGCTAACTCCCTTCATGCTCGTTTACAAAAGAATCGTCCCAAAATTGTGATTACCCTTGGGCAGCGGGCAGGCCAACTATTGTTAAACCTAACCATTCCCCTTGAACAATTCCAGGGAAAACTTCATTCCTGCCATGGGATTCAGGTGATGTCCACCTTTCATCCAATAGCCTTGCTGGAGCAGCCGGGTTTAAAGCGAAAGGTCTGGGAAGACATGCAGCAAGTCATGCAGGTGGCAGGGCTGTCCCAATGACTTTTGGTATCACATCGGAAGGGGCTGAAGGGATACTGGATTCTTTTATCCAGATCCTTGATGCTGAAAAAGGGTATTCTTCCCATACGCTTAGAGCTTATCGGTCCGATATTCTTGATTTCATCGGTTTCTTTCTGGAAACTTCCGGGACTTTAAATAAAGATCCTCTGGGAAAGGATTCCCTGGAAAAAGATCCCATTGAAAAAAATCCCATTAAAAAAGACACCCTGGAAAAAGATACCCTGGAAAATCAAACACGCTTTTTGTCCAGGATCTGTGAGCTGGACAAAAACGGTATCCGCAAATATCTATCACGCCTTGTCCGGGCTAAAAAGAGCAAACGAACCATATCCAGACGGTTGTCGGCGCTTAAATCATTTTTTGATTTTTTGATCAGGGCAGGCCATCTTCAGATGAACCCGGCGGATAGCGTTCCTTTTCCAAAGCTTGAAAAAACGATTCCAAGATTTTTAAATATAGATGATCTGTTCCGGCTGTTGGATTCCATTAAAACTAAGAGTTGGGAGGATAAAAGAAATCTGGCCATGTTTGAAACATTTTATTCCACGGGCATGAGAATTTCGGAAATTCACGGTTTGGAAATGAATGATATTGACTTTAAAAATCAGATGATTAGAGTTTTCGGGAAAGGCAGCAAGGAGCGGGTGGTCCCGGTTGGGAAAAGGGCGCTTGATGCCATTGTTAACTATCGGGAGGCCATAAACTTTGTCGTTGCTCCGGTGTTTTTAAACAAGGTGTATTCACGGCTGAGTACCCGGTCCATTAGAAGGATACTGGCTAAAATTGTGGTTGACTGCGGGTTGAATGTTCCTGTTTCTCCCCACACCCTGCGCCATTCCTTTGCCACCCATATGCTGGATTCCGGTGCCGATTTAAGGGGAATTCAGGAAATACTGGGCCATGCCAGCCTGTCAACCACCCAGATCTATACCCATGTGAGTATGGACCGATTGATGCAGGTTTATGACAAGGCACATCCAAGAAGTTAGAACAACAAGGAGTTAGGAAAGTATGAGCATAGAAATTTTTCACGGTACCACCATTCTTGCGTTGCGCGGGAAGGATTCCGTTGTGGTGGCCGGAGACGGCCAGGTGACCCTGGGGAACATTGTGACAAAACACAAGGCCAAAAAGGTTCGACGAATATACAATGACAAGATTATTACCGGGTTTGCCGGGGCCACCGCCGATGCCCTGACCCTTTCGGAAAAACTGGAAGAAAAACTGGAGCGGTATAACGGGAGTCTGACCCGGGCCTGTGTGGAATTGGCAAGGGACTGGCGAACCGATAAATATCTGCGTCGCCTTGAGGCCATGATGATTGCAGCGGACAAGGAAAATACCTATCTTTTGTCCGGGAACGGGGATGTGATTGAGCCAGATGACGGGGTTATCAGCATTGGCTCCGGTAGCACATCCGCCCAATCCGCCGCCATTGCCTTGATTGAAAATACAAAGTTGTCTCCCAGAAAAGTTGTTGAAAAGGCCATGAAAATAGCCGGGGACCTTTGTATATACACAAACCATCATGTTACCATTGAAGAAATCAGAAACGAGACCCCCATATGAAAGATTTAAAGCCCAAAGAGATTGTCACGGAGTTGGATAAATATATCATCGGTCAGAAAGATGCCAAAAAATCGGTGGCCATTGCCCTTCGAAACCGCTGGAGAAGACGCCAGCTGGACAAAGATCTCCAGGAAGAGATTGCCCCGAAAAATATTATTCTCATCGGACCCACCGGTGTGGGTAAAACTGAAATTGCCCGGCGGCTGGCCAATTTGACCGACTCTCCTTTTTATAAGGTGGAGGCGTCAAAATTCACCGAAGTCGGGTATGTGGGACGGGACGTGGAATCCATGATCCGGGATATTGTGGAATTAACGGTGAACAATCTTCGGGTAAAACAGCAGGATGCTGTCCAGGAGAAGGCCGCAAAGATGGCTGAAGAACGGGTGTTGGATATTCTTCTCCCGCCGTCACCGCC
>JAFLJU010000470.1 GCA_022712835.1 Desulfobacteraceae bacterium | reverse complement strand
TGCTGGCAGAATTTAAGTTAAAAGCCCGGGAAGCCGGTATGAATAATGTCATTCCAAAACCTGTGGATGTGATCCAACTCTATGAGATCATAGAACAAGACCGCCTCATACCGGAATAAAAGCTCAAAACAATTATGGATCCGTGAATTTTGGACATGGAAGAGGCCCTGGCTGCCCAGGGAGGAAATGAGTTTCATTTGGCTAAGATTTATGAAATTTTTATTAAGGAAACCCCTGGTCTGATGGAAAAACTTGAACAGGCCATTGATTCAAAAGATGTCCAGTCCGTTTATCTTTTGGCCCACACCCTGAAAGGAGCTGGGGCAAGGATTTATGCCCCCCTTTGTACACAGGCGGCAAAAGAGCTTGAAACTCTTGCTTCACTTGAAACGCTTGCTTCAATGGAAGACTGGGATCAAATTATTGACAGGGCACAGGATGTTTTAAGCCTTTTTGAAAACCTGATAGAACATTTAACCCCCGGGTCCTAGGACCTGTAAATTAAGGAAACCGATATGTTGTTCATTCCTGAAAAAAAATCCCCCCTCCTTATTGTGGATGATGATACCGGTTTTCTGCTGACCATCAAAGAGATTCTTGTGGATGCGGGCATGCCTGAACCTGCTCTTGCATCGGACAGTCGGGAAGTCATGGCCCTGCTTGAAACCCATCAATTCAAATTTGTTCTTCTTGATTTAATAATGCCCCATCTGTCCGGACTTGAACTTCTTGGCCAGATAAAGGAATCCTTTTATGATACGGAATGTGTTATCGTAACTGCCAGCGATGATATCACATCGGCGGTTTCCGCCATGAAATTAGGTGCATATGACTATCTAACCAAGCCTGTGCAATATGAAAAACTGATTATTTTGATCAAACGGGCCCAGGAACGATATTGTCTTCGCCATGGACTCTCCTTGTTTGAACGGAAAAACAGACTGTCAGATCTTTCAGACCCCGGGGCATTTGCAGATATGGTAGCGGTGGACCATTCCATGATCCGGGTATTACGCCAGGTAGAAATGGTGGCTCCCACGGATTATTCGGTTGTGATTACCGGAGAGTCTGGAACCGGCAAAGAGATGCTGGCCAGAAAAATTCATGATATCAGCAACCGATCTTGTGGGCCATTTGTGGCTATCAATATGGGGGCTGTCAGTGAAACCCTTTTTGAAGATGAATTGTTTGGGCACTCAAAAGGTGCCTATACCGGAGCTGCAAGGGATAAAAAAGGTTTTTTTGAATCTGCCCGGCATGGCACCCTGTTTCTGGATGAGATCACGGATCTTAATATTTCTCTCCAGGGCGGTCTTTTGCGGGTAATCCAAGAAAAGGAGTTTTACCGAGTGGGAAGCACCCGCACGGTGGATGTGGATCTGCGGATTCTGGTGGCTACCAACCAGGATATTTTTGCTGAGATAAGAAAAAAAAGATTCCGAGCAGACCTGTTTCACCGGTTGAATATGTTCCATATTGACATTCCCCCTTTGCGGGAAAGAAAAGGAGATATCCTTCCCCTTGCCCGGTGTTTTCTTGATCAATATGTTGCTGAAACCGGGAAAAAAATCATTGGAATATCTGACCCGCTGGCTGACTATCTGATGCAATACAGGTTTCCAGGTAATGTCAGGGAACTTAAAAATATGATCGCCGCAGCGGTTCTCCGGGAAAAGACGAATCTTTTGTCAGCCAACGCTTTGGGACAGGAAGAAAAAACAAATACTTTAGATAAGGGCAGAGGGCAGGACGGCAATGCCCTCCCACAATCTCTTGCCCAGGTGGAAAAACACCCCATTCTCCAGGTGCTTGAAACGGTTGACAACAACCGTACTAAAGCTGCAAAAATCCTGAATATCGGACGTAAAACACTCCAAAGAAAATTAAAACTGTATAATAACCTATAGATAAAAACCCTTCTAAATCATGGCATGGAAGAACTATTATTGGGAGGTGGCCTATTTTATTAAGTGATAAGGGCAATATTATTTTGCCCTTATCACTTTAATATTTGTTTTTTCACCAACGTCCCTAAAGGTTATGTGAAAGGGTTTTGGTGTTTTTGTCATTAGATTAAGGTATCAATATCAACATATTCAAGATTCCAGGCCTCGGAAACCGCTTTGAATGTAACGTTTCCCTGGACAACATTGGCCCCTTTTTTTATTTCTGCATTATCCTGAATGGCTTGTTTCCATCCTTTGTTGGCAATTTGAAGGGCATATGGCAGGGTGGCATTGGTCAGTGCCTGTGTAGAGGTTCTGGCTACAGCACCAGGCATGTTGGCTACGCAATAGTGGATAACACCATCAACAATATAGGTAGGTTCCGTGTGGGTAGTAGCTTTTGAGGTTTCAAAGCATCCGCCCTGGTCAATGGCGACGTCCACAATGACAGAACCATCTTTCATGTCTTTTAGCATATCCTTTGTCAACAGCTTGGGTGCCTTGGCCCCTGCCACCAATACGGCACCAATTACCACATCTGCCTTGATGACAAGTTCCCTGAGGATGGCAGGGTTGGACATGATAGGGAAACAATTGGCAGGCATGACATCGTCCAGGTAGCTCAGACGGCTTAAGTTGTTATCCAGAATATAAACCTTAGCGCCCAAACCACAGGCCATTTTCGCAGCATTGATTCCAACGACACCACCCCCGATGACCACAACCGTTGCCGGTTCAACGCCGGTTACGCCACCAAGAAGTACGCCCATGCCACCCTGGGGCATTTCAAGATATTTGGCACTTTCCTGGGCAGCCATGCGGCCTGCGACTTCACTCATGGGGACCAGCAGGGGCAGGGAACCATCTGATTTTTCAATGGTTTCATAGGCAATACAAATGGCCTTGCTTTTGATGAGTGCCTGGGTCTGGGGTTCATCCGCAGCCAGGTGGAGATAGGTAAAAACAATTTGATTTTCTCTGATGAGATCATATTCGGAAGGTTGGGGTTCCTTGACATGCATCACCATATCGGATTGTGCATAGACATTTGCAGGTGTATCCACAATTGTGGCACCGGCTTTAATATAGTCGGTATCGTCGAAACCGCTGCCTTTTCCGGCATCTTTCTCCACAAGAAGTTTGTTGCCATTATCGACCATTACGGCCACACCGGCAGGGGTCATGCATACACGTTTCTCAGCAACTTTGATCTCTTTAAGAATTCCAACAATCATTTTTCGATCTCCTTTGGTTTCACTTTGCTGTTTTTTTTTAATTTCAATGGATTAAATACAAGAATCTTTTTTATTCCAATGACGTGGGTCACCCTATTGGGTCAGCCTATTGGGAAAGTTTGTTTGCAAAAGGCTTGCCATTATCTTTAACTTGAAAAATAAAAAAACAATCTATCCATATGAAATCAAAAGGTTTTTTTTATATTTTATTTGTCTGGCACGGCAGAGCTGCAGGGTTAAGAGGTAGGATTGGTAGCTAAAGTTACCATGTTTTTAAGAAATATTTTTGTATAGACAGGTATGTGGCCGATTTTATAAAACTTAATCAAGCCAAGTCGTTTAATTACCATTGGTAACTATGGTATCCAGTTTGATGTTGTATTTTTTCATTTTTTTAAGCAGGGCAGGATGGGATATGTTCAGGGCAAACGCACTCTTTCGGACGGTTTTTTTGTTTTCAAGGGCATCTATTATGATTTTTTTTTCAAGTTCAGCCACCTGATCTTTAATGGAGCGGATCTCACCTTCAGGAGCATTTAGTTTGCTTTCCTGATACTTACTCAATTCATGGCTGAAGAGAATGGCATCCACATCAATGGCAGGCCCGGGGCTTATAAAGACTGCCCTTTCGATAACATTTTTAAGCTCCCTAACATTGCCCGGCCATTCATGTCTGATAAGTTTATCCATAGCCGCCGGGGTCAAAGAAGGGATTTTCTTTTTAAGCCGCATGAGGAGTTGGAAAAAGAAGTGATCCAACAGCATGGGAATATCCTCTTTACGATGTTTCAAAGAGGGAATATGGATTGGCAGCACATTGATTCTGTAATAGAGATCTTCACGGAATTGGTTCTGCTTTACCAGTTGATCCAGGTTTTTATTGGTTGCAGTTATGATCCTTGTATTGATAGGGATCTCCTGGATCCCACCAATGCGCCGAATGGCCTTCTCCTGAAGTACTCTCAGCAGTTTTGCCTGGGACCCAATGGGCATCTCACCTATTTCGTCCAGAAAAATTGTTCCATGGTTTGCCGTCTCAAAAAGGCCTGGTTTCCCCTCTTTTCTGCCGCCGGTAAATGATCCGCTAACATACCCGAAGAGCTCGCTTTCCAGCAACTGCTCGGGCAGGGTAGCACAGTTAATGGGGATATAATGCCCCTTTCGCCTACTTTCCGAGTGGATGGCCTTGGCAAACAGTTCTTTCCCGGTACCGCTGGCACCGTGTATGGCCACAGTTGCATCCGTTGCTGCTATCTTCTGGGCAAAGACAATGGCTTCTTTAATGCTAGGCGTATTTCCAATAATATCACTGAAACTATGGCTTTCCATGTCCGATGAAATAGAACGGGCAAGCTTTTTTATTTCATGCATTTCCCGTGCAATTTCAACGGCACCTATGATCCTGTCCGCTGAATCCCGGATAGGCTTGCAGGTAGAGACATATTGATACCGACCATTGTCGGTAATGAGATTCTGTCTGGCATTCTCGACGTTTTTACCCTTGAGGCACTCCAGAATTTCGTAGTGTGAAAGGGCCAGGTTTTTAATGTGTGTTCCAATAAGATTTTCAGGAGTCTGCGTGAAAACCCCACTGGCCACTTGATTGATGGTAGTGATCATTCCCTCTTTATCTATGGAAACCACCCCGTCGCTCATATTATCCAGCACAACCCTGAACCGATTGGCCTTTTCCTCCTGGGGAAGGGTATGAATGAACTCATTTTTGATGAACCCGTCGATTTCATCAAAAATGTGAGACAGCTTATTTTTATCCATCTGCCGGGTGATGTTTTCAATCTCAGTATAAACATGGGCCTCATCCATTTTTCGATCCACTTCCATGGAGATAATATTAAATCCCGATTGGGCAAGAATAGTGGAAATATCGGCCACAATACCCATACGGTCTTTAAACAAAAGTTTTAGTTTATGATTCAACGGAAATACTCCTTTTTGGTTTGGCACTATATAACCTTGCAGATAATAGGTAATCAGTGGCATTTTGTCGAGAAAAGTATGAGAAAATATAATAATTTTATGGGACTATTCCCTCAATAACCTTATCTTGCAAAACTATATTTATATTTAACTGTGTCATATTGACCCACTGGGGTCGTTTTGACACAGATCATAATGTGGTCGTTTTCCAGGTATCCCAACGGACATCAACGAAGTATTAAGATTGAGCTTCCATAAACCGGGTCAAAATGATACACCTTAGATATCTATTCATATTCCATATTTTTAAAAGATGAAAAAATTACTGCGTAAGCGCTTGATTTATTGGGTTTTTATTAAGGTTTGTGTTTTGGATTAATCATTGGCACGTTATGTGTAATAAGGTCTAATGTGATTAAACTCTGGCAATAAAATACCTTCCCCCACAACATAGTAGATTGTGCATTTTTGGGGGTGTCCTGGAATCGTCCGGGGATGAGGTGTTTTTGCCTAATAATGACGAAATAATAAGGAGTGGTTATGGAATTTTTAAATTTGGTGGTGGGAAAAGTTGGAAGTTTTGCCTGGGGTCCCGTCATGATTTTCT
>JAFLJU010000577.1 GCA_022712835.1 Desulfobacteraceae bacterium | reverse complement strand
GGTCTTGTTATGAATCTATCCTGCCAGATCCGCCAGGCATAAAATGAACCTTTGATACCGGTCCCGATAAGGATGTTAAAAAAAAACACCACATCATTCTCTGTGACCCGTTTATTTGACTCGATTTCATTGTAAATATGGGCTGAAAACAGGGCGGATTCCCTAAGGGTATCTAAATATTTCTGGTCATCTTCAGGAGATTCCAGATCATTTATAATTTTCTTTTGAATATCCCAAAGACTTTGTCTGGCCATTTTCCGAACATCAAGATTATAGGATGAAAATGCGGCCAGCACAGGGAGAACACCTTTGGAAGGCGGAAAGGTGCCAGCATTGGCAAGAAGACTATTAAGTTGATAAAGGCCTATTTTCATATACGTTTGCTTGCAATAATATTGGTAGAATCTATTATCATACGACCATTATGCTGGTATTGTAAAGAAAATCTGGTAATATCCGCCCGGAATTGCAATAAACGATAATGATGACAATTATATTTTGGGGAATGGTATGGGACTGACACCTACAGACGAGGATCGACTGAAAACTTTTCTGGAGGGGATTAAAGCCAAGACGGAGAACTTTCTGGGGTATCCTGTGTCAAAGGATTTTGATTACAAAGATCTTTATGAATTTTTAAAATATCCCTTGAACAACCTGGGGGACCCCTTTACCCCCAGCACCTGGAAGGTGGACACAAGAGAGTTTGAACGGGAAGTCATTGAGTTTATGGCAAAGCTTTTCAGGGCTGACGAGGATAATTTCTGGGGATATGTTACCAATGGCGGAAGTGAAGGCAATCTTTACGGGTTATATCTGGCCCGGGAACTTCATCCCAAGGGGATTGTCTATTATTCCCAGGATACCCATTACAGTGTCAGTAAAAATCTTCACCTGTTAAATATGCGCCATATTATGATCCGGTCCCAGGCGAATGGAGAAATAGATTATACTGATCTGCTGGAAACCATGAGAATTCATCGGGATAAACCCGCCATCATCTTTGCCAATATCGGTACCACCATGACCGAGGCCAAGGATGATATTTTAAAGATTCGATCGATTTTGGATCAATTGGTTATTACCGAACATTATATTCATTCCGATGCCGCTCTTTGCGGCGGGTTGGCCCCTTTTATAGATCCCCGGGCCCCATTTGATTTCAAGGATGGTGCCGACAGTATTTCCGTGAGCGGCCACAAGTCTTTTGGGTCTCCCATACCCTGTGGAATCATCATTGCAAAAAAAAGAAACGTGTCCCGCATTGCCCGTTCAATCGCCTATATCGGCTCTTTGGACACCACCATCACAGGCTCTCGAAATGGATTAACCCCCCTGTTTCTCTGGTACATGATAAAAAAACAGGGAATTTCGGGTCTAAAAACACGGGTGGAACAGGCCCTTTCCATGGCAGAATATACCCAAAAAAGTTTGTGCCAGGCAGGAATAGCAGCCTGGCGAAATCCCAATGCCATAACGGTGGTGTTTCCGGAGGTTGCCGAAGGGATCAGAGAAAAGTGGCAGTTGGCCACAGCCGATGGGAATACCCACCTGATCTGCATGCCCAATGTCAGAAAAGACCAGATCGATGAATTTCTGGAAGATTTAAAACCAGATTTAAAACCAGATAAAAAAACGGATAAAATATGAAATATATTATGGTAATTCATAAAGACCGCAAAGGTCTGGTGGCACAAATCTCAGAGTTGCTGGGTCAGCACAGAATCAACATAGACTCCATCAATGCCAATTCCGAGGGTGGTTTTGCCCAAATACGGCTCTTTACCCCGGACAATGATATGGCGCTATCCATTCTCAATGAATCGGGCTTGAAAGCCGTTTCAGATGAAAACATTCTGGTGAGAATCGAGGATACCCCCGGCGCTCTGGGACGTATTTCACGCACTTTAAGTGAAAACGATATCGATATCCGGGCCATTACCATGATTGAACAAAATCAAGGATCAAACATTGTTGCCATTGTCACGGACCAGGATGAGAACGCAAGGAGGATTTTAAAAGATTCTTTGGTGAAATAAAAGATGAACCTCACGGGTTTTTCCATACAAGGATCAGGACTGGTTGTTTTCCCGCTTGAAATACAGTTTTTGATCTAATGCCGGTGGACAATAAAGTGGCGCCCCTTGATCTTCTTTGTGGAGAGTGCTTCCTGGGCCTCATCGGCGATACCGCTTTCAACGGCAACATAGGAATAAAACTCAAAGCAGTTGATCTTTCCCACACAGCTTCCAGGGATTCCCCCCTCTTGGGTCAGCGCCCCCAGAATATCCCCCGGCCGAAGTTTGGCTTTCCGCCCACCGTTGATGGAAAGGGTGACCATGGAAGGCAGACGACTCGCATCACTTGAGGAAACAAGCGATCCGACATCCGACACCTCAAAACTGCTGCCCATCATAAGATTGATATCCTCCAGCCGGAAGCGCTCCTTGGGTGTCATCAGGGAAAAGGCCATTCCCTCTTGACCAGCCCGGCCGGTTCGACCGATACGATGGGTATACACTTCTGATTCAAAGGGAAGATCAAAATTAATCACTGCAGCAAGCCCTGTGATATCAAGGCCCCTGGCCGCTACATCCGTGGCCACCAGAATGGGGGTGCTGCCATTGGAAAAACGAACCAACACCTCGGTCCGGTCCTTTTGTTCAAGGTCACCATGGATCGCCAGGGACGAAAACCACTTTTTCCCCAAAAAGTCCGCAAGATCCCTGCACTGGCGTTTGGTATTACAGAAAATCAAGGTTGATGCCGGTTTGTGTGTAGATAAAATCTGTGCCACCACATCGGCCTTGGCTTCCCACTCGCATTCGTAAAAATACTGACGAATGGCATTTTCTTTATGCTCAACATCCACCACCACCTGCTGGGCATTTTTCTGGAACCGGCCACTCAGGGCAAGGATGGGTCCGGGAAAGGTGGCGGAGAAAAGAAGGGTCTGGCGCTCCTTTGGTACATAACCCATGATTGCGTCAATGCTGTCGGCAAAACCCACGTCCAGCATTCGATCTGCCTCATCCAAAACAAGGGTGGTCACATTGGCAAGGTTCATGGACCCACGATTCAAATGCTGTTCAATGCGCCCGGGGGTTCCCACCACAATATGGGCCTCGTGCTCCAGGGAAATTTTCTGGGGCAGAAACGGCACCCCCCCGCAGATGGTCACAATCTTAATATTGTGTTTGAACCTTGCAATACGCCTCAGCTCACTTGCCACCTGTTCCGCAAGCTCCCGGGTCGGGCACATCACCAGGGCCTGAACCCTGAAGCGCTTCACATCCAGATTGTGCAGCAAACCAATACCAAAGGCCGCTGTCTTCCCGCTCCCTGTCTTGGCCTGGGCCAGCAAGTCC
>JAFLJU010000237.1 GCA_022712835.1 Desulfobacteraceae bacterium | reverse complement strand
CCATCTGCATCCTCCTTTAGAGGTCATTTTAGGATGCAAATTCCACCTTAGCAAGTGGTCCAAATTTCGGGGTGAAGCGCACTCCTATGGCGTGAGCGTTAGCAACCTGGCTCATCATAGCAAGAAGCTTATCGGTACCATGGCGTTTGCCAGTGTATTTGGTTTCGTAATCGGTGCGGAGGACGCGATCTACTGCCATGAAGAATTGTCTGCACAAGTTCTTCAGAGTCCCATCATGAGGGCAATCGACTTTGAGGTAAGTGATCTGAGTGAAGTTGTACTCTTCGTGGTAGATGACCTGAGGATATGTTGAAGAAATACGGCTGACAGTTGTGCTTTTTCCGCTGCCCGAGCAACCAATCAGGGAAAGACTTGAGGCCGTTGATTTTGCGTGTTCGAAACGGCAAATCTCCAAATCGCCTGTCATCACCCGCTCGTAGCCATTTTGCATGTGAGTATTGAGCGAACCGTCTGCCAAATTTCTTCCGACATAGCCCTGTCTCATCATGATTGAAATTTTTTCTTCCAACTGAATGTGGGCAGAAAGGGGCTGGAAAAAATCGTCAAGCAACGAGGATATGATGTGCGCTCTTTCGCGAGCCCCGGCATAGATATCCTTGGGATCGAATTGTACATCTCCGGTCAGTCCAGATTTTACCTGCTGGGTCTCCATCAATGGCGGCAAGGCCTCAATCAAAGGGTTGCCCTTATATTGTGGGATGCTGGAAGCACGGTATATCGCTTTAACCATGTTCTTTGGGAGCGTCATTTAGTTCTCATCCTTGTCAAAGAGTTCCTCAATGAGATCAGGATAGTCGTAATTTTCGACCGTGTTCTCCTTGAAAGGAATGGTCTTGCCCTTTTTGCTAGTTGTCTTTTGGTTATTTTTTTGGTTTTTCTGTTGTCGTTCTTCCTTTTTCTCATTTTCCCTGTTTTTACGAATACCACGAATACGTTCTGCATCGCTTAGATCATTTGTTTTCGGGGCTCTTTGTTGAGCGGCTTTGATAGTGCCTTGGATGAAGTCTTCATGTTTCCTTTTTTCTTCATCCCGCCGCATTTTACTTTTCGCAATAGCCTTTTTCTGTTCGCTTCTTATCTGCCAAACGTCCCAAAAGGATGCGCCTGCAAATTCTCGTGATCGAGGCGTGAGTCGGCAAGGCCAATATTCACTATTCCCCTGTGTTGGGAACAGGTAGATGGTGTCAGCCGACGAAGGATCATATGCAGCCTGTAGTTCTTTAGGCCTTCTAACTTCTTTGGACCTGTGAAGCCATCCTTGTTCCAATATCTCCTGGGATGTGTAGTGGACACCGAAGACAGATATACCGAGTTCGGATACCGTAGCCTTGGTTCTTGGCAACAAGTTTATTCGTATGGCTTCTTCTGAGGCTGCTCTCAGGCGGCCAGTCCTATGTTGGACACCCCAGTTCCAAATGGAGAGCGGCGTCATCTCCAAATCCGGCGGCATATCGGCTTCACGATCATATTTCTCCAATACATGAAATCGATTGTGCATTAAGACTGACGAGAGAATAATCCCTTTGAATTCCCGGACGGAAAGCTTGGCATCAAGCCTATAATCTCGCCCACCGTGTTTCTTGATCATTGTCTTGCCGACAACGCCGGGTGCAAAGGGTTTGAATTCGGCCTGGATGGTTCTGAAGCTTCGTCCGACGATACCATTCGCATCTCCCCGATAGGGCGCGGTGTTCTCGATCCTGATAGAGAAATTGCTTTCAAGTGATTCGATTTGATGGCCTAATAATTCACCTCTGTCAGCCAGTATGGCATCCGGCAGACCAACGGTGGGCCAGTCTTCTGCTGAGATGTCGAAACCGTACTCGGTACATAATTGAACTTTGTCGGTCATAGCCATCGTCAGTGCTTGAATGGCTGCAACATAGGATGCGTTTTCAAATCCAACGTAGAAGCCGGCAACCATCCTGCTGAATACGTCTTTGACAAAGTATATGATTGGACGGCCAACGATGTTTGCTCTCTCGCTGTCTGAAACCAAGTATATATCAGCAATAGTGGCATCTATCTCGTAGCGGGAGCCTGGCCCAAGAACATCCATATTCGCAGTGGAAGCTAGCGGTCTCACATCTTTGTTGTACTTGATGCGATTCGTTCTTTTTTGAAGACTGCCGGCTTGGTCGTATTCACGTTTATAGAAATGTAGCATCTGCCACCTGGTGGGAATTTCCGATTCAGGAGTGTCGGGGTAGTATTCTTTGTAGCGCCCTTTGAATTTGTTGTGGAGATATGAAAAACTGATCTCTGTATCTTGCAGCCAAAACTTGTCGATAGTGATTCTAAACAGGCGTTCTACTTCGTCATCAACGATGGCACCCATCCCAGGCGTGTATACGCGTGGCCTGCCGAGTTTTTTGTCTGTCGCTTTGCGTTTTTTTCCTCTTCCACCAGAGTTTTTGTAATCGGGCAGTAATGCATTGGGAGTTAGTCCTCGTTGCCAATAGCGCCGGATAAGCGTGTATAGCGTCGGCATTGAGGTCTTTTCTGTCGCAATGACTTCTTTTATTAGCATGGCTCGTTGTTGTGGCTCGTAGAACAGTGAATCTTTGACGATGGGTTGTATCAATTCATGATTGTTATCCCTTCGAATTTGTGTGGCACTGCCTTGTTTCGGAGTGATCAGAGCTAGTTCAACATATGGGTCTTTGGCGCGAGTGAGAGCCTCGTCATCAAGGGCCTTCACGAGTTCCCGGACAAGGATGAGCGAAGGGAAGGCTTTGGAATCTTCGATGCTGATCCAGACAACCTCTTCCCCAAGAACGGCCAAAACCCTGAATAACTGGCCATCATATTTTAGCACTTCATTTACTCTGAACATGAAGAGTCTCCTGCATGGTCACAGTGTCTGACAATTCCAAGTCCGCTGGGGTTAGTTTGCGAGTAGGTTTATGTATATCGAAAATAAAAAATCGTTGAGCAAGAAGTTGCCGAATCTCGCGCAGAGATTCTCCTGTCTGCAATGCGTAATCGACATCAAGACTTTTTGCCAAATCAACTAGAGTTGTGGTTGGTTTTTTAGCGAAATGGTGACTGTAGAAGCTGACTCGTTGAATAAGGGCTTCATTAGAGATTTCGTCCTGTTGAGCCGGGTAGAGCCAGCGGATATTCTGAAAGACAATGGGGGGAATTTCTTCTTTTGTAATCAAGAACCATGGTACGCTCTTTTGCTTCCAATACCTTCTTTCTAGTTCCAGCTTTTCAACTACGCGTGGCTTTCTCAGTTCGCTGGAATATTTCACTTGTAAGGCGAACTTTGGAATGTCTGGGCGAGAGGTGCTTACTAGGAGGTCGGATGACATATATTGGGGAACGCCCGCGACAGAAGGGTGGGGAATGCCATGTTCTTCTGCCAGATTCAAGGTCGAATCCAGTTGCAGAGGGAACTGCTCTCTGATCTCAAGGACATCCGATTGCCATTCCAGAATAAGGAAGGTTGCCAGCTCAAGGTCTGAAAATAAGTGGTGGGTTCTTTGGGCTTTGTGTCCGAAGACACGATGAGAGCGACCTTGAGATGGAAGGTCTCTGATTGTCAGCCATGGCTTATAGTCGCGGCCTCTACCTGCACCGCGTCCTTCCTTGATCCATCGCTGAAATGTTGCCTCTGAGTGGGAGTACTTTTTCTTCGCCATGAGTAAGCCGCTCCTAGTTTGCTCGTTATACGAGTACCAGAAGCGGCTTCACTTAACAACTTTATTACTTGCTAAAGAACTTTATTACTCACTTAAGAACT
>JAFLJU010000266.1 GCA_022712835.1 Desulfobacteraceae bacterium | reverse complement strand
ATTATGCCATAGGTAAGGAAAAAAAAGGGGCTGAGTATTGAGTTGGTAAATTACAACTCAATACTCCTCCCAATATTGTACATGTTCTGACCGCTATTTTTTCTTTCTCTGATGTCTGGTTTTGGCAAGGAGTTTTCTGTGCTTATGCTTGCGCATTTTTTTCCGTCTCTTTTTAATCACACTACCCAAAAAAATCACCTCCTTTAAGGTCATTTGATATTTATTGTTTATATAAGCTAAATAGCTACCATATCATAGTGTTTCCGTAAATGTCCATCTTTATTCGACAGGCTCCGCCCTATGCAGGAAGACAGATTTTTTAATAACCAGGCCCTTGAAAAGGTAGACATGGCTGTTCTGCTGGCAGAAGAGTTGGTAAATAACTTTTTTCAACTTTCTTCAGGGCAATATTTGAAAAATAGATATGATATTGAAACAGCCAAGGGGCTGGCATGTCATGAACGGGTTTTGGGTCCCTTTGCCCAGGTTATAAAATATGAGGGTCGAAAAAAAGAGGTTCCCCTGGGCTCATCTTCTTTTAGTTTGTACAAGGTCTGTCTTCAGGATCCGGCCATTCTGTCCGTGGTGGAAAAGAATGCATCCCTGTCTTTATATCCCTTCCTGTTATATGTTCTCACCCATGAGTTGGTTCATGTTGCAAGGTTTTTACGGTTTGAACACCGGTATGAAAATGTGGGGGAAGCAGATCTCACCCTGGCAGAAGAAAGGCGTGTCCATGATTTGACCTATTCAATTTTACAGACCGTGTCCGTTCCCGGCCTTTCGGCCGTATTCCATTATTATGGAGAATGGCGAGGGGGTCAAAGGGGGGGAGAAACCAGGTAAAAATTTTAGACCCGTCTTGACAAGGATGAAAGACTAATTATTTTATCTTTGATTTTTCAAGCTGCAACAAAGAAAAGTGGAGAAGTAAAAGAAAATGCCAGTTTATGAGTATCAATGCACCGCCTGCGGGCAAGTAGAAGAAGCATTTCAAAAAATTTCAGAAGCTCCCCTTGAGACTTGTCCCCAGTGTCAGGGGCAGTTAACCAAGCTTATTTCCCAGAGTTCCTTTCATTTAAAAGGATCTGGGTGGTATGTTACTGACTATGGCGGGAAAAAAGCCGGTGGTGAAACCACGGAAAAATCGGCAACCAAGCCAATCGAGCCAGCAAAAACAACTTCTAAACCATCGAGCGATTCTTTAAAATAGAAGCTGATATTTAATCACAACAATTTAATAGAGCAAACAATACGTAAACTAAGGAGAAATGTATCATGAGTTTAAGACCGTTAAGTGACAGAATTCTGGTGGAACGCGTTGCAGAGGAAGAAAAAACCAAAGGTGGGCTTTTTATTCCGGATACAGCAAAGGAAAAACCAGCCGAGGGTAAAGTAGTGGCAGCCGGAAATGGCCGCATGGGCGAAGACGGAAAGCTTTTGGCCATGGACGTAAAAGTCGGTGATCGTGTTCTTTTCAGCAAATATGGCGGAACCGAAGTGAAAATTGATGATATCGATTATGTGATCATGCGTCAGGACGATGTTCTGGGCGTTGTTGAGTAATTAAACTAATCGAATAATTAAAGTCGAATCATTAATCGAATCATTTGTACCAGAATAATTTAAAGATGGAGAATATTAAGAATGGCTAAAGAAATTTTATTTGATGCCAAAGCTCGTGAAGCAATGCTTCGGGGTGTCCAGGCACTTGCAGATGCAGTAGTTGTTACCCTTGGACCAAAAGGCAGAAACGTTGTTATTGAGAAATCCTGGGGATCTCCCCTTGTCACCAAAGATGGTGTGACCGTTGCCAAAGAGATCGATCTTGAAGACAAGTTTGAAAACATGGGCGCCCAGATGGTTAAAGAAGTTTCTTCTAAAACATCTGATATGGCCGGTGATGGTACTACCACTGCGACTGTTCTTGCCAGAGCTATTTATGAAGAAGGCCAGAAACTGGTTGTTGCCGGTAACAATCCCATGGGTATTAAAAGAGGGATTGACAAAGCTGTCGTCAAAATCGTTGAGCAGCTTGAAATGATGGCTAAGCCTACTAAAAATCAGAACGAGATTGCCCAGGTGGGTACGATTTCCGCTAACAATGACGAGACCATCGGAAATATTATTGCAGAAGCCATGGACAAGGTCGGCAAAGAAGGGGTTATCACCGTGGAAGAAGCCAAATCCATGGATACCACTCTGGATGTTGTTGAAGGCATGCAGTTTGACCGGGGTTACCTTTCTCCCTACTTTGCAACCGACACGGAGAAAATGGTGGCTGCACTTGAGACCCCTTTTGTCCTGATTTGCGATAAAAAAATATCTTCCATGAAAGACCTGCTTCCTGTTCTGGAAGAGGTTGCAAAAAGCAGCAAGCCCCTGGTTATTATTGCCGAAGATATTGAAGGCGAGGCCCTTGCGACATTGGTTGTCAATAAATTGCGTGGCACATTGAATGTGGCGGCCGTTAAAGCACCTGGTTTCGGCGACAGAAGAAAAGCCATGCTGGAAGATATTGCAATTTTGACCGGTGGTCAGGTGGTATCCGAAGATATCGGAATCAAGCTTGAGAATGTCACCCTCCAGGATCTGGGTACGGCCAAATCCATTACAATCGACAAAGACAATACTACTATTGTTGATGGTGGCGGTACCAGAGAAGCTCTTGAAGCTCGTGTGAAAATGATTCGTGCCCAGAGTGAAGAAACTTCTTCTGATTATGATAAGGAAAAACTTCAGGAACGTCTTGCCAAGCTTGTTGGTGGTGTGGCCGTTATTAATGTTGGGGCTGCCACTGAAACTGAAATGAAAGAAAAGAAAGCCCGTGTTGAAGATGCATTGAATGCAACCCGTGCAGCCGTTGAAGAGGGAATCGTTCCTGGCGGTGGGGTGGCATTGGTCAGAAGTGTTGCCGGTCTTGCTGAACTTGATCTTGTGGGTGAAGAAAAACTGGGTGTTCAGGTGATTGCCAGAGCCATTGAAGAGCCCCTGCGTAAAATTGCTGACAATGCCGGAGTTGAAGGTGCTGTTGTTATTAATAAGGTTCGCGAAGGCAAAGGCGCTTTTGGTTACAACGCCAGAACAGACGTTTATGAAGATCTTATTGAAGCCGGTGTTATGGATCCCAAAAAAGTGGTTCGTTTTGCACTCCAGAATGCGGCCAGTGTTGCTTCTATCATGCTGACTACCGAAGCCATGATTGCCGATAAGCCTGAAGAAGGTGCTGGCGGCGGAATGCCTGGTGGAATGCCCGGCGGCGGAATGGGCGGAATGGGCGGAATGGGCGGAATGATGTAAGTTAAGAATTCCCATTCTTTATAGTCCTATAGTTAAAATGAAAAAGCCTCTTTACCCGCGTGTAAAGGGGCTTTTTTGTTAGATTTTCACCTTGACGGAAATTGACAGCTCATATCCGTAGATTTATTAAAATTTATTTGCTATGTTACTGCCTGTGATGTAATGAATTTTTAAGAGAGGGTTTATGACGGCGGAATCTATGGGGTTGCTTTACATGTTGAACGGTGCGG
>JAFLJU010000434.1 GCA_022712835.1 Desulfobacteraceae bacterium | reverse complement strand
AAATTCCGGTGAAGTTCAAAACAACGGGTGAGATCGTGGCAGATATGGCCGCAGGTCCCCTTGGCCACATAATCTTTCAAATAAGGGCGGTACAAAGGATGGGCACAGGTATTGATAATTTTATCCGCCCGCTCCAGGGGACCTAGGCCCCGCAAATCGGCCAGCCCCTGTTCTGTTACCACAATCTGAACCGAATGTTCATTATTGTCCACATGGGGAACCATGGGAACCACCGCAGAAATTTTCCCACCCTTTGCAATGGAGGGGGTCATAAAAATGGACAAGTGACTGTTCCGGGCAAACTCACCACTGCCCCCCACCCCGTTCATCACATGGGTACCCATCACATGGGAAGAATTCACATTCCCATAGATATCCATTTCAAGGGCCGTGTTCATGGCCACCACCCCCAGGCGCCGGATCAGGCCGGGGTGGTTGGATATTTCCTGGGGCCGCAGCACAATTTTCCGGCTGTAAAAATCCATGTTCTCCCCGATCTGTTTGAGTTTTTCCGGCACAATGGTCAGGGAAGTGGCAGAGGCACCCAACAGTTTTCCCGAATCGATCAGGTCCATCATGGAATCCTGGAAGACCTCTGAATACATATAAAAGGGCGGGATATCCGGATGACGTCCCAAACCGGCCAATACCGCATTGGCTGTGTTTCCCACCCCGGCCTGGAGGGGGAAAAATTCAGGGGGAATCCGGCCAGCCGATCGTTCATTAAGCAAGAATTCAATCACATGGCCGGCAATTTTTCGACTGGCCTCATCTTCCTGACTGAAGGCGGCCACCTGATCCGGCTCATTGTTTTCCACAATCCCCACCACCTTTTTGGGATCCACCTGGGCATAGGGCCACCCGATTTTAGCCAAAGGCGTGTGCACATTAATGGGACTGCGCCTGGGCGGCGGCGGCATAATAACAATATCGGCCAGTTCACTTAACCTGGGAGAATGGCAATGGTTTAGTTCAATGATCACCTTATCAGCACAGGCAAGCCAGGTGGGAGATGCCCGGATGGAAGCGGATAGATACACCCTGCCGTCCCGGGTGATATGGGTGGCTTCCACCACTGCCACATCCACACGGCCGAAAAATCCGGCCCCCACGGTCTGGGCCACATGGGACAGGTGCATGTCCACATATTCCACTTCCTGGCGGTTAATCTGATCCCTGAGAGTTTTTCCCCCCTGGTAGGGGGCCCGCCAGGAAATGGCATTGGCCTCGGCCAGATCATTGTCGATATAGTCCCCGCTGGAAGCCCCGGTAATCACCCGGACCCGGAAGCTGCGCCCCTTTGCGTGCTCCTGTCTTGCATGCTCAGCCAACATGCAGGGAACCGCCTTGGCCGCTCCTGCTGCGGTAAAACCGCTAAAGGCAACGGTATCCCCATCCTGTATTAACGAGACCACCTCTTGTTTTGAAATTACTGGATATCCATCTATTTTCATCTCACACTCCGTTTAAGTTCACCTGTTTCACAAACACCTTGCAGAAAATTTCAAACGATTCGCTCAAAGGCTGCTTGTAAATTTTTAACCCCAAGTTTTAATAAAACCATAGCTTTTACTCCCTTCCAAACCAAGACACAAGTTTTTTTATAAACCGATTCTCTTCATTTCACCCCCCGGACCCGAAATCTCGCCAAAATGTCCCTTTGGGGATATTGACACCCCACTCCATTTTGATATGTATCAGTATTTAAATAAACATCCTATGGAGGACGAATTGAAAAAAAATTTTATCCTGATTCACGGGGCATGGCATGGCGGATGGTGCTGGGAAAACGTTTCAGCAGAACTGGAAAAAGCTGGCCATAAGGTTCAGACACCCACCATGCCGGGGCATCACCCAAAAGATGACCGCCAGTGCATCTGCCTGGAAGACTATATCACACGAATTGTTTCAACCATTGAGAAAACCCAGGGGCCTGTGGTGCTGGTGGGTCATTCCAGTGCCGGTTTTCTCATTCAAAGCGCGGCCGCCAGGGTGGCTGAAAGAATCGACCACCTGATATTCAACAACGCCTTTATCCTGCCCCAGGGAAACTGCCAGTTTGACATGGTCCCCCGGGAGGTGGCTCAGGGAATGACCGCTGCTGCCAAAGCCTCCCCTGACAATTGTGTTCCCGTCATGGAAGCCTTTGTCCGCAACACCCTGATGTCCGACACCCCAAAAGCTATCCAGGATGAATTAATCGCCCGCTTGGTTCCCCAGCCCCTGGCCCTGTTTACCACCCCGGTGGATCTCACTGGGTTTGACCGGGGTATTTTTCGAAAAAACCTCCTGTTCTGCACCCGGGATCAATCCCTGCCCGAAGGTGCCTATCAAGGAATGGCCCGGGCCCTGGACCCCATGGACATCATTAAACTTGATCTCGGCCATGAAGGGTTGTTCACCCACCCGGAACAGATTGCCGCAGGTCTTATGCAGGCAATTAACAACACCTGATACCTAACCGGGAAGACAGCCCATGCCGAAGATCACCATTAAGAGTTTGCCGGTTCAGCCGGGAATTAATATTTCAAATCTGCTAAAACGCCTGGGAAGTAAATTGTCCCTAGCCTTGGACATTCCCCTGAACCGGCTGGTGATTCTCTGGGAATTCATTCTCCCCAACCAGTTTCTGTTCAATGGCCAGACAGCCATCGACCAGGCAGAATCCACCCACCCACCCATTGTGGAGATCACCGCTCTGGAAGGAATGCCAAAAGAACGGGAGATTACAATGGTTCAAACCATTGCCCGGGAACTAACCGGTGAGTTGTCCATTGATCCGGATAATATTTGCATGGTGATCCATTCTGTTCAGCCGGACCGATTGTTTACTGCCGGAAATTTTCCCTGGGAACCAGAGCAACCAAGGAAATAAGACGGGCCCGGCTTTTCACCATAAGCTTGCTAAAAATCCGTTTTAAATGATTTTTAACCGTGCCTTCACTGATGAACAGCACACGGGCAATTTCAAGATTTGTCAGCCCCTTGCAAACCTGGGAAACGATTTCAATCTCCCGGGGGGTGAGCCCACCCCCCTGTTCTAAAAAATTTGATTTAGAACCGAAATTTTTCTCCGCCATTTTAATCAAAAATACCGGCTGGCTATGGCCGGACACTTTTTGATCGATTTTCTGAAATGAAACACCAACGGACCGGAAGGAATCAATGGAAAGCTGGATCTCCTTCAAGGGAACAAGGGAAACCGGTGAATCTGTCCTAAGCGTCAGTTGTCGGCAGATATCCACCACCTGTTGGGGAAAACGGCAGATTTCATTTTTCGCCCTGGCCGCCACCGGATAAACCCTTGCCAGACAAGCGCTGATCTCTCTTGCCTGTGTGTTGGAAAACAGCGCCTGACATTGTTCGTCCAGAATCAGAACACCACCAGCGGCATACTCCGTCAGCATGCTCAAAAAGCTGGCGGCCTTTTTCATTTCAGCTTCCAGTCTCAGACGCTCAAAGGCTGCAGCCAAATGGCCTGCCATCATATTACCCATGGCAAGAAGAGGACGACCAAATCTTTTTTTTTCAGACCGGTGCATCCCCAGCACCCCTGACACGCCATCCCCCTCCGGGATATAAACCGCCATCTGCCGGTGAATGTTCTGGGGTTTTAAAAAATCATTGTAATATTCGGTTTTATGGAAAAGGGGCAAAGAAATCAGCTGCTCCATCAGAACCGAAGGGTTCTGTACCCTTGGCAAATTGCCGGGATCAAAGGGGTTCTGCTGATAAAAATACGATTTATATGGACTCAAAAACTGATCCTGAATCCCCTGGAATACCGGATCAACCAGTTGATTCTCCCTGTTGATCTTCCAGAAAATTGTGCTGACGGAGCCAAAGGCCTTGTGAACCTGATCCACCATTTCTTTTCGCAAAGATCCCATGTCCTGTGCCCTGGCTGCCAGGGAGGCCATTTGATTCAAATCCGCAAGATTTCGGGAGGTAAGACAAACCATAGCCTGTTGTATAAAAACACCCGGCGCAAAGTCAAGGGATCCGCCTTAAATTTTACAGGATCTCTCCCGGGCATCCCAGGGAAATGGGAGTCAATTAAAAAAATATTCATTTTTTTCTTGATTTTCCACATGAATCGTCCTAATTTGCCCGGACACTAGAGCCGACGTAACTCAGTTGGTAGAGTAGCTCACTCGTAATGAGCAAGTCAGCGGTTCGACTCCGCTCGTCGGCTCCAGTTAAAACCAAGCGTTTCAAGCATTTTCACGGTTTATTCAAAAAACACTTTTCTCTCTATTTCTATCATTTTTGAAAAAAAAGAAGCGGAAAATCCGCCTCATTTTTTAACTCGGCCAACCACTTTATTGGCGGCGGGAGTTGAACCCGAGATCCGGTAAATATATGTAGCAAATTCAGCATGTTAACATTGTGCGCCCCATTGTCACCCCATTCTTCTATCGAAGCATCCAAAATATGATGGTGAAATTGGAAGTATAATTGTATGAAGAAAAATTCATGTGTTCAGATGACCGAGAGCTTTTTTCTTTATAGGCCAACCCTCCCCCACCAATCAACCAGTTTAAATAATTTCCAGCATATTTTTTAAAATCTTCTTACCATGTAAAACTTTTTTTTAGGAATCGAATCCAGTGGCGGAGCTGGGAGTTTAACTGAGGAATATCCGCTTTCTAATGTAAAATAGTTTACTTTTTGAATATCAAATGAAATGTTCTCCAACCACAATATGTTGTATCGGGATTTGATTTTAAAAAACCTGAACTATGAATACAAATGCCCACCGCAGGATTCTGGACATCCTTAAGCACTATCAAATCAACGCCTTTTAAATAAAGGGCCTTCACCCATAATAGACATTATAAACACTTTTTCACTCCATCAAATACCTCTCAAAAAAAAAGATTAAATATCAATCCCAGTTGAGTAAATAATTATTCGGAAGATGGCATTTCGGATAATTTTAGGAATAGGCTTGCACCTATATCTTTATAGCTCTACTTAATGGAAAGTATTTCTCATCTGAAAAAGGTTCTTTATAAATATCTGGGAGAAGTGGTGTTTGGGTGAACTCTATTCCCACCGACACCATAGGGCCTTTGGGTTATTTACTTGCGTGGCCCTATGGCCATACCAATTAGGTATGGTCATTTGGGATATAATGACATATGATCCCAGCAAAAATTACAAATTTCTGTTAATATAAATTAAATGAGGAAAAAAATGAACATACTTAAAAACATGTCCATTGGAAACAAAATTTTATTGATTGTTATTATACCCATTGTTGCATATTTGTTTGTTTCTGGAACAAATATGCTCACCGGTTATCGTCAGCTTTCCTCCTATAATGCAATCTGTGATCTATCTTTGTTATCAAATAATATCAGCAATCTGGTGCATGAACTGCAAAAAGAGCGGGGGGCATCAGCAGGTTTTCTTGGCAGTAAAGGGAAAAAATTTGCAGAAAAACTCTCTACACAAAGAACAGACACTGACAGCAAGAAGAAGGCCCTGACAGAATATCTTAACAATTTTAATTTGGAAAATTTCGGTTTTGAACTGGAGGAAAGGATAAATAAAGCCATATCCCATATCGCAAGCCTTGAAAGCGAACGACAGGGAATCTCCGCCCAGCAGCGAACCGTGAACGATGCTGTTATATACTATACTACTGCCAATACTTACCTGCTCGATACTATTGGCTATATGACCCATTTGACTTCCAACGCTGAACTGGCAGCACAAATTGGCGCTTATTACAATTTCCTCCAAAGTAAAGAACGATCTGGTAAGGAAAGGGCAGTTTTAAGTGGAGTTTTCAGCAAGGGAAGCTTCTCCGCCGCCTCATATTCAACGTTCATCCAACTGGTAACCGAACAAAATACCTATCTATCCGTTTTTGAAGCATTGGCAACACCGGAAGAGAAGCAGTTTTTTAATAAAACCGTAACCGGGACTGCTGTAAATCAGGTAGATCAAATGCGCAGCACTGCTCGTAAGGTTAACCTTGATAATACAAAAGAATTTGGAGTGGATGCTGTAAACTGGTTCGATACTATCACAAAAAAAATTAATCTATTGAAACAGGTCGAGGATCACTTGTCCTCCCAAATACAATATCGGGCAAAGGAACTTGCTGATTCCAAAAATTCAACGATGATTTTTTCAATAATTGTGTTTGCAGTGGTAGTGAGTCTATGCGCCTTTCTTGCCTATTTTGTGACATCTATTATTCTTGGTGGAATTAAACAGGCTACCAGTGTGGCCCTTGAACTGGCAGAAGGAGAAGGCGACCTTACCAAAAGAATGAACCTTAAGAGAAGAGATGAAGTTGGAATACTGGGACAGGCAATAGATAAAATGCTGGATAATTTATCATCCATGATTGGTAGAATTCAAAATATTTCCAGCTCTCTTGATACGGTTAACCAGGAGCAGACTGCTCTTGCCGGGGAGATGAAGGATGCAACAGAAAATGTATCTGGAAAAGCCAGCACTGTAGCGGCGGCGGCTGAAGAAATGAGTGTCACCATGGATGCAGTAGCTGTGTCCATTGAAGAAGCGGCTGACAATGTTTCCAGCGTAGTTTTATCCACCGAAGAGATTGCATCAATCAGTAGAAATATTTCTCTTAATACCAAAAAGGCACATGGTATTACCATAAAGGCTGTCAAGCAGGCAAGAAAATCTTCAAAACAGGTGACTAAACTAGGTGCGGCTGCTGAGGAAATAGGCAATGTAACCGAAGTAATTGCTGAAATATCGGAGCAGACAAACCTGCTTAGCCTCAATGCAACCATTGAGGCTGCCCGGGCCGGAGAGGCAGGAAAAGGGTTTGCTGTGGTTGCCAACGAGATTAAAGAGCTTGCCAGGCAGACAGCCCAGGCCACCCATGAGATAAAAAACCACATACAAGGAATACAGCAGTCCACGAAAGGCACTGCTATGGAGATAGAAGGAATCTCAAAGGTTATAGATGAAATAAATCAAATTGTTGCTGATATCAGTTCATCCGTTGAGACCCAAACCTCAAACACCACTGCAATTGTTGATAATATTAACCAGACATCCCAGGGAATTCAGGAGGTAACTGGAAACGTTTCCCAGGTCTCTATAGTTTCCAAGGAAGTTGCCCAGGATATTGCTGGTGTGGATTCAAGCTCAAGTGAATTATACGACAATACAAACAGTGTAAAAATATCTGCAGGTGAATTATCAAAATTAGCAGATCAATTGCAGGAGATGGTTGGAAAGTTCAAGGTTTGAAAAATTTAAGTTTTTCCTATCGACTATAGATAGAGCACCAGGAGTGGCGAGTAAAATTTCCAATTGAGCGACAACTTCCAAAAGAAATACTCAGGGCCTCGGAATTGC
>JAFLJU010000145.1 GCA_022712835.1 Desulfobacteraceae bacterium | reverse complement strand
TAAAAGTTTCATCCCGTTTTTGGATCGCAACACCCCATCCTGGGGAAATGCCACCAATTGAAGATCAATATAATCTTTCATCTCCCTTCGAAGTTCTAAAAGAACATCAACGGCCATGAGGCTTTCATCTGTGGTATCCACGTGGCTCCGGATGATAAGATTGCCCTTGGCAATGGACCAGTGCAGCAGTTTTTTAGCTCTGGCCTTTACGGTTTCATGGGTAAGCGTGGGCTTAAGTTCTCCCCAGATTTTTATTCCTTCCAGCAGGGTGCCGCTCTGGTTGAACCGGGGGGTGCCCATGGAAAGGGTTCCGTCCAGGTGAACATGGCTGTCGATGAAGGGAGGGGTTACAAAATATCCTGCCGCGTCAATTGTTTGTTTTGCTGTTTGCTTTGCCTTGGAGTCAATTTTGGGGGCCACCTCAATGATTTTTCCCTCCTTGCAGGCAATTTGAACCAATTCTTTTTTTCCGTGAAGTTTTGCGTTGGTCACCAATAGATCGATCATGATTATCGCTCTCCTTTTCTAAATGGGATCAGTAGGGCTTTTGGGTAGGCCGCCTTTCTGGACATGATAATCAGGGCAATGATGGAAAAAATATAGGGCAGCATGAGATAAAACTGATAGGGGATAGCCATGCCGGCCTGTTGTTGAACCCGCATCTGGATGGCATCAAATCCGGCAAACAGCAGGCATCCTATCAGGGCCTTATAGGGCTTCCAGGAGGAAAAAACCACCAGGGCGATGCAGATCCATCCCCGGCCGTTTACCATGCCAATGTAATAGGCATCAAATGCCGACATGGTGAGAAATGCCCCGCCAACTGCCATCATGGCACTGCCAAAGCATACGGCCAGGGTTCGAAGCAAAAAGACATTTAACCCTTGAGCCTCAACGGCCAACGGGTTTTCGCCCACCATGCGAAGCGCAAGGCCCAAGGGGGTTTTATAGAGAACAAAGGCCACAAAAATGATGGAGGCAAAGGCAAGATAGGTCATGGGCGTCTGGCTGAAAATAATTTCCCCCACAAAAGGAATATCCTTGAAAAATGGGATATCCAGGGGTTGGAAGGGGATAATTTTTGGCGGGGTGGTCGCCTTGGGCAGCAGCATCCGAAACACATAGGCACTCAGGCTGCTGCCCAGCATGGTGATGCCAAGGCCGGTCACATGCTGGGAAAGTCCCAGGTAAACCGTAAACATTGAGTGAAGCAGGCCAAAAAGGGCACCCACAAATCCGGCAAAGGCAATCCCTCCCCAGAGGCTTCCCCCCAGATACACCCACATCCAGCCCCCCATGCATCCGGCGGCCATGATACCTTCAATGCCAAGGTTTAACACCCCGGCTCTTTCACAGACAAGTTCCCCCAGGGTGCCGAATATCAGGGGGGTGGCCATGCGGATGCAGGCCATCCAGAACCCGGTTTCAAGAAAAAATCCCATTAAATCCATGGCGCCTATCCCCTTCTTATCCGGTAGCGTGTGAGGAACAGGGCAACCAGCACGGATAATAAAGACACCGCAGTGGTCACATCGGCAATATAGTTTGAGATATTAATGGCCCGGCTCATGGAATCGGCCCCAATATAAATAATGGCCACAAAAATGGCAGAGGCCACCACTCCCAGAGGGTGCAGGGCCGCCAGCATGGCCACCACAATACCGGTATAACCAAATCCTGGAGACAGATCCGTGGTCAGATATCCTTTTACTCCACACAATTCACTCACCCCTGCCATGGCAGCCAGGCCCCCGCTTAAAAGGGCCGTGCGGATAATGGTGTTTGTGACCGGCATCCCGGCAAAGGTACTGGCCTTGATGCTGGACCCCACCGCCCTTATCTCAAAACCCCAGGTGGTTTTTTCCATGAACCACCAGACAAACACAGCCGATAAAACTGCCAGGACAAAGCCCAGGTGAAGCCGTGTTTTTGCCATGATAATCGGCAGTATGGCAGAATCAAGCACTGGTTCGGACTGGGGCCATCCCATGGACATGGGGTCCTTCCAGGGACCGAAAACCAGCCAGTTGACAAACAAGAGCACCACAAAATTAAGCAGCAGGGTGGTGACCACCTCATCCACATTCAGGTGGGTTTTAAGAAAGGTGGGAACCAGCAGGAACAGGCCGCCGGCAAGGGCGCCTGCCCCAAAAAGGTAGGGTATCATCACATAGGCGGGGAGAGCTACTCCCCTTGTTCCTAAAAGAACGGCCACACAGGCCCCAATGTAAAATTGCCCTTCGGCACCGATATTCCAAAGTTTTGCCCTGAAGGCGACGGCTGCGGCAAGGCCGGTAAATATCAGGGGGGTTGCCCGGGTCAGGGTTTCGCTCAGGGCAAATCGGGAACCCAGCGCTCCTTTTATCAAGAGCTTCCACCCTTCCAAGGGGGAGGCGCCCCCCCAGAGGATCAGAACAGAGCAGATCGCCATGGAAACCCCCAGGGCCATCAAAAGGGCACAAATAAGCCTCACAATGGAGATGCTTTCACGAACCTCAAGTCTCATTTTTTTCTCCGTTCACCCGGCCATGGGAAGCAATCTGGCCGGACATGATTAACCCCAATTTTGCCCTGTCCACCTGGTTGGCATCCTTTGGATCCGATAGCCTGCCATGAAAGATGACACAAATTCGATCTGCCACCTGAAATAGTTCATCCAGATCTTCAGATATGATCAAAACACCCGCCCCTTGTTTGGCCGCCGCTAACAATTGTGTGTGAACATAGGAAGTTGCTCCCACATCCAAGCCCCAGGTGGGCTGGTTGGCAAGAATGATCCGGGGAGACCCGGAAAGCTCCCTTGCCAGTATCAGTTTTTGCATATTGCCGCCGGAAAGGTTTCGAACCGGGGTGTTGATACTCGGACAACGCACATCAAATTTTTTGACCAGCTTTTTTGCCAGGGTTGCAATGGCAGAAAACCGCAGTAAGCCCTTGTTCGAGAGGGGAGGCCCCCCATAGGTAACGCTTGCTATATTTTCCATGACGCTCATGTCCCCGATAATGCCGGTCCCGTTTCGATCATCCGGGATTCTTCCCACCCCTTCCTTTATCATGCGCCGGGGACTTACATGGGTGAGCTCCTTTGAATCAAGCTTAAGTTTTCCCGTATAGTTGCTGACAAGACCTGAGATCAAATCAGCAAGCGTTGACTGCCCGTTTCCCGAAACACCTGCAATGCCGAGAATTTCATTTGCCCTGAGGGTCAGATTGAGATTTGTTAATAATTTTTTTCCCTTTCCGTCAACAAGGGTAATATCCTGGAGTGAAAGCACCTCTTTTCCCGGGATCAGTCGTTCTCTTTGGGGCCGCAAAATATCACTTCCCATCATGGCCTTGGCAAGGGCGTTGGGGGTTGTATCACAGGTTTTTGATTCAAAAACCACCCGGCCCTGGCGCAGGACAATACACCGGTGGCTGGCCGCCATCACCTCCCGCAGTTTGTGGGTGATAAAGATAACACTTAACCCATCTTTTACTAACTGGGCGATGGTTGCAAAGAGAGAATCCGATTCCTGGGGGGTAAGCACCGCAGTGGGCTCATCTAAAATGAGGATCTTTGCATCCCGGTAAAGCACCTTTAAAATCTCAACCCGCTGCTGTTCTCCCACTGAAAGATCCTTGACAATGGCGTTGGGGTTGACACTCAGCCCAAAACGTTCCATGAGATGACTTAATTTTTTTTTCGCCGTTTTTTTCTTGCTTTTAAGGCAGGTAAGAGATTGGGTCCCCACCATGATATTGTCCAGAACACTCATGTTTTCTGCCAGGGTAAAGTGTTGGTGCACCATACCGACGCC
>JAFLJU010000514.1 GCA_022712835.1 Desulfobacteraceae bacterium | reverse complement strand
CCGGTTCTCAAGGACAGAAAAGAAGATCTGCCGCTTTTGATTCAGCACTTTATTCAGTTGTTTTCCGATGATAAGGCCATACGGATGATCCCTGATCATATCCTTGAGAAAATGGTGGCCTATGATTGGCCGGGGAATGTGCGGGAATTACAAAATGCTGTCCAGCAATATCTGACCCTTCAGAAAATGGAATTTATCGATATCGGTCAGGATGAAAATAATCGGGTCAAAGAACTGGATCCCACCTCCCGTGATTTTTCATCCAGCCAAACCCTGACCCAGCGGATACAACAGGTGGAAAAGCAGATTATCCTGCAATGTCTTGAAAAAAACAAATGGCATAAAACAAAAACGGCTTTGGAATTGGGGATTGATCGACGATCTCTTTTTAGAAAAGTCCAGGTTTACGAGCGTTAATGTGACTTTTTGAGACAAAACCGCCCGTTTGGTGCTGGGTTGTTCGTCCCCAAGGCGATCCGCCATCTCTCTTCATAGAAAACGGGACATTTTGTCCCGTTTTCTATTTCCGGGTAAGTTGGGTTAAAAATCATGGGCAGATACGGCCCGCAAGCCTCCTCATAATTAGAACCATCCTATAACAATCTTGGTACATCTATTGCAAAAACAATTACCTGAATCGGTTTGTATACCCCATAATCACTTTAAAAAGGAGCATGGTTTATGGCAATATCACTTCAGGAAGAACACAGAGAATCCATTGAAAACCCGGAAGCTTACTGGGCAAAAGCAGCGGAGGACTGCCATTGGTATAAAACCTGTGACAAGGTTTTGGATGATTCCAACAAACCGTTTTACCGCTGGTTCAAAGGCGGCATCACCAACACCTGTTACAATGCATTAGATTTGCATATCAATAACGGGTTGGGTGAACAATTGGCGTTGATCTATGATAGCCCGGTTACCGACACTATTAAACAATATACCTATACTGAATTAAGGGATGAAGTTGCTATCTTTGCTGGCGTTCTAGCCCAGAATGGGGTCTCCAAAGGAGACCGGGTGGTGGTTTACATGCCCATGATTCCGGAAGCGGCCATCGCCATGCTGGCCTGTGCCAGAATAGGGGCGGTTCATTCTGTTGTTTTCGGTGGATTTGCCTCCAAGGAACTGGCCACAAGGATAGATGATGCAAAACCCAAAGTGATTATCTCTGCTTCCTGCGGCGTTGAGGTTCAAAAGGTCATTGCCTACAAACCCCTTTTGGATGAGGCGATCAATCTGGCCGTTCATAAACCGGCAAAGACGATTATCCTCCAGAGGTGGATGGAAAAAGCCACCATGGATCCCAAAAGGGATGTGGACTGGAAAGAGGCCATGGCTGTTGCGACCCCAAAGGATTGTGTCCCGGTTGAGGCCACGGACCCCTTATATATCTTATATACATCCGGCACCACAGGACAACCAAAAGGGGTTGTCAGAGACAATGGCGGTCATATGGTTGCACTCAAATGGAGCATGAAAGCTATCTATGACGTGGATGCGGGAGATGTTTTCTGGGCGGCTTCTGATGTGGGATGGGTGGTTGGGCATTCCTATATTGTTTATGCCCCACTGCTAAAGGGATGTACCACGATTCTCTTTGAAGGAAAACCTGTGGGAACCCCTGATGCGGGTGCTTTTTGGCGGGTGATTTCCCAGCATAAGGTGAAAACTTTATTTACGGCACCCACGGCCTTTCGGGCAATTAAACGGGACGATCCGGAAGCAACCCTTCTTAAAGACTATGATCTCTCATGTTTTAAAGCCCTTTTTCTGGCGGGGGAAAGATCTGATCCAGATACCCTCAAATGGGCGGAAACAAATCTGAAGGTTCCCGTGATTGACCATTGGTGGCAGACAGAAACCGGCTGGTCCATTGCCGCAAATTGCATGGGAATAGAACCCCTTCCGGTTAAGCATGGGTCTCCCACCAAGGCAGCGCCGGGCTGGGACCTTAGGGTGTTGGATCAAAATTGCAAAGAGCTTCCTGCCGGTGATATCGGCACCCTGGCGGTGAAACTGCCATTGCCTCCGGGTACCTTACCCACCCTCTGGAAAAATGATGACCGGTTTGTCTCAGCCTATCTGGATGAATTCCCCGGATATTTCACCACCTCCGATGCGGGGTTTATCGACGAGGAAGGGTATGTATACGTGATGGCCAGGACCGATGACATTATCAATGTGGCTGGTCACAGGCTTTCCACCGGGGCCATGGAAGAGATATTGGCGGATCATCCCGATGTGGCCGAGTGTGCCGTTCTCGGGGTGGCAGATCAACTTAAGGGGCAACTGCCCATGGGATTTCTGGTCTTGAAAGCCGGTGCCAGTAAAGACCATGACAAGATCATTCGAGAAGTTATCTTAAGTGTCCGGGACCGCATCGGACCGGTTGCCGCTTTCAAGATGGCCGCCATTGTAGAACGGCTTCCGAAAACCCGGTCTGGTAAAATTTTAAGGGGGACCATTCAAAAAATTGCAGATAACGACCCGTGGAACATGCCTGCCACCATTGATGATCCTGAAATTCTGGGGGAAATGGAAGAGGCCCTTGTGGGTATGGGGTATGCCAGTGCCAGAAAATGAAAACAAGGAATAAATACAAGGAATAAAAAAACTAAAATCCGGGGGAACCGCATATTTATAGTGTTCCCCCGGACCCACAACAACCCGATTTTTTTAAATTACCAGTTTTTTTAAATTATCAGATTCCTTAAATTTCAAGCGCCCTGGATTCCAGGGCCATATCTAAGGATCATCCCAGCGTCATTGAGCGCTATAACCTAAGTGATAGATTGTCTTAAATTTTAAGCTTTAATTAGCCCGGAGGATACCCATGTCTCAACTGCCAGATCTTGATAAATGGAAAGAAGTTGCCACAAAAGAGCTGAGGGGAAAACCCCTTGAAGCCCTGACACGGCAAACCCCTGAAGGAATAGATATCAAGCCTCTTTATACGGCCAAAGATCTTGAGAACCTGGAAGTGACCGATAATCTGCCCGGGTTTGCCCCCTTTGTCCGGGGACCCAAAGCCACCATGTATGCCGGCCGCCCCTGGACCATTCGGCAGTATGCAGGATTCTCAACTGCCAAAGAGTCCAATGCTTTTTATCGCAAAAATCTGGCCGCCGGACAAAAGGGATTGTCCGTGGCCTTTGATCTGGCCACCCACAGGGGATATGATTCCGATCATCCCCGGGTGACAGGAGATGTGGGCAAAGCCGGGGTTGCCATCGATTCTGTGGAAGATATGAAAATCTTGTTTGACAAGATCCCTTTGGACCAGATGTCTGTTTCCATGACCATGAACGGTGCGGTTCTGCCGATTCTTGCAGGCTATATCGTTGCGGCGGAAGAGCAGGGGGTGAGCCATGATCAGCTGTCGGGAACCATTCAGAATGATATTTTAAAGGAATATCTGACCCGGAATACCTATATCTATGCGCCAACACCCTCCATGAGAATTGTTTCCGATATCATTGGGTTTTGTTCGGATAACCTGCCAAAGTTCAATACTATCAGTATCAGCGGGTACCACATCATGGAAGCCGGGGCTGATTCAGTTCTCCAGACGGCCTTTACCCTGGCAAACGGTCTTGAATATGTGAAAGCGGCTCTTGCTGCAGGTCTTGATATTGATAAATTTGCCCCCAGACTTTCTTTCTTTTTCGGGATCGGCATGAATTTTTTCATGGACAT
>JAFLJU010000185.1 GCA_022712835.1 Desulfobacteraceae bacterium | reverse complement strand
GAATACGCGGAATACTTTACGGAACATCTCTACTACAGCTTTACCCATTTTCTTGAAGAACTCTACCAGCTTCTTCCAGGCATTTTTGATAGTACCAGTAATACTATTGATAGCAGATTCAGATACTGAATCCTTCACAGGTACATCGCTCAGCTCGCTGTAATCTACAACGATACCAGCAGATACCAGCTCACCCTGGGGATCAGCTATCGTCATCATCGATTTGGAGATACCAAACTCTTCGATAGCAGCTTTGATCTCACCGAGACGCTGAATGGACTCATCTACACCAGCTTCAGTAGCTTCCATATCAGCTACTACTTGACATGCTTCCATTGCATCAGCATCAGATTCGATGACTTCAAGCAATGCTACTTCCAATACTTCTGAATCAACACCACCGGATTTAACGGTGTCGGACATACTTTCGAGTGCACTCAAAATTGCCATTGTAAAACTCCTTTATCTAACATTAGATATTTTTTGATATACTAAGAATACGATCTCAGTACTGTTATTTTTTAGATACTAACCGTTAGTATCTAATATATAGTTAAGTATTAAGTAGCTTCATTCCTCTACATAGAGTAATTTATTCAGTACTAGCTGATTCACTAGTAACTTCTTTTCATATACACCTAACTCACCATGAGTATTACACGTCACTAGGGGTAATACTTGTTCACTCTGATAGCAACATAATATCGTCTCCAATGTATGTGATCCTTTATTAGCTATATGAGTAAACTCTTTAATAACTGAACGCTCTAATAGATTAGCATCTCTAGTATCATCTGCATTGTACCCACGATACATCTTAGATATAGTCAACGCTGTCATACTGATAAGATATCCAATCAATGCTAATGTCTCTATAGATTTAGTTCCTGATTTAGTAATGAATCGTACTGTTCTATAGCCATGTGTAGTATATGTAGATATACATTTATGGAGTACAGTAGTGAGATCTTTTAATTGACTACTAGCTAGATCTTGATCATCGGTACCTTTAGGATCATAATGCTGTATCATATCATAATTATTAGATACTTCCATCTCTAGTGTACGTAATTGATATAGTTCATAATGCTCACTATTCTCATTGACATCTGAGAACATATCATCAGCATGTATATGTGATATTACATCAGATATCATCACATGGATACGGTTAAATAGAAAAGCATCTATCGAGGGTCTAAACTCTACAGCTATCTCATTAGATCTATCTGCTATCTTAGTTATTAGATACTGGTTACCTGTGATGAGAGCATATGCTTTAGCTGTCTCACTGGTGATATTATCTAATGCTTTATCTTTCAGCATATCAGTTATACATTTGAGTGTATCCAGCATACCATGTAATCGCTTACAATCAGTACTCTCACATGTGTCATCAAACTTTGGTAATATAATATTCATACTTCATATACCTCTTATCAACAATTATAGTACTCGTCTAACTTCTTATCACTCTCAGTGATCTTATCTTCATAGTACTGGATAGCTTTCATTGTCTTAGTGTAATCAGGATCATCACTGTCAGTATCAATCAGATCCATCTTTAACATAGCAGTATGCACTTCCATCCATTTCTTCCTATCTTTGATATCTGTATAGTACTGATGTCTAGAGTCGATATATACTTCACCAATCAATGCTACTGGTCTTACTGCTATATTGAATACAGTAAGGAATATATTCTCAATACCTAACACATCTGTAATGAGTTTAGCTGATTGCATATTACCAGTATCTGAAGTACTGTTAAACTTAAAGTCTACTCCATTACTTTTGATATTAGTAATTTCATTGATCACGCTATATTTACCAGATGCATTACATAGGTGATTTACTAGCTCGATGCAGATATCTACGTTATCATTGAGATATTCTATCATGTACTTAGGCTGGATGACTTTATCATTACTAAATCTGATAGAGTTACCAATGAATGCTACTAAGTAGAGTACAAATTTAGTATAGATCTTAGAAGCTTCAAGTACACCTATGAATAGACCTTGACTTATCTGCACATTATTGATCTCTACACCACCATCATCACGTATGACTGAATCGATATCTCTAAGAGTATCTGTAAGTAATCGCTTGATGATTTTATTAGTATATCGTAAGCTCACGATGGTACCATAGTTGCGTGATTTACCTTTAAGATCTTTTACTAATTTAGTATAGGTTGTGATACTACCTTTACCTACTGCTTTGATGAGATCTTTATTCATCTTTACTTCATGTGCTGACTTATTCCATATCTCATCTAACTGTTTAGTACTTAATGAAAAGATAGTTCCATCTAAGATATTAGCCATCCAGATAGCATCTTCTAATTGAGCAGATAAGCTCTCTTTAGTAAGTGTCTTATATTGGATTTCACTTTTAGTACTAGATAGTAGTTTTGACATATTCTTCAATATACCTGCAATGCGCATAATACATACTCCTTCTATAATTAGAATTTAGGTAACTGAGATTTAGCTAGATACTCTACAATCTCTTTCAGTTCTAACTTATCAGATGAAGCACCACTTTTGATATCTGAGAAAGAATAAGAACCTACTTGATCTATGCTGTTAGTGTAGATATTGACTCTTGAATATCTAGTATCGACAAGTACTATGAATAATGCGAAAGTGGATTCGAAGAATCTTCGTCTGTCCTTAACATTATTAAAATCCAGACCTACACGTTTAGTATACTTTCTGATGATGTTCTCATCAAACATCATGATAGCATTAGCTAGATTGTAAGATTTAGATTTAGCAGCATTATTAGACAGGTACATTACTGTCTTGAGTACTTGACGTAATGATGAGTTATTCTGATGCCTAAAGATATCTTTAAGCGCATTATCTTTATCATGCTTAAGTGCCCTAGATCTCTTAGATAAAGTATCTAAGTTGAATATGAAATCCTTAAAAAACCTGATTTCACCTGATTTCATCTGAAGCCATCTCTGAGCGAGATCAGGTTTATAAGTACCCTCTATCACATACTCTACTACTTCATCAGGTACTACTCTATTATTGATCTTGAGATTGAGCATGACGTCGATTGTAGATTTACTATCTTTAGTAGCAAACTTGATCTCAAGAGTACGACCAGATGGTAATGGTGGGACATCTTTATCTACTAAGTAGCTGGCTGACTTAGTAGCTTCAGTAGTACCTTCGAATTTAGATATAATGCTATCAGTACCTATGAACTCTTCGAGTGCTACATTCATTCCAGTTGATACTGTACCGAGTGCATCACGTACTGTTCGATTACCAGCGATTTGATCATTCATCTTAAGGGCTACAAGGATGTATCCTATGTAAACATTATATAGATTCTTGATGATATCGCCTATGATAGGTTCCTCAATCAATGATGCTTGTATAAAGTTAGGAGATTCTATGATAGCTGGTTTAGTAAATTGCGGTAAGCTAGTAGCTTTAGCTTCATTAAACATATGTATCGCTTCGACGACTTCATTGAAACTTTTTAACGACATGAGTGGATCTCCTTACGTTTTATTTAATATATCTAGGGAATCGGTCCCTTTGAATAAGTCTATATCATGGATAGTAAATATAGTTAACTATAGAGGTAAATATGAACATTGATAACATAGCTGAAGATGCTTATAAAGTAGCTTCAGAATCACTATATCGTGATTCTGGTAAATCTCAGTTTGCAACATTCCAAGATGGTATACATGGGTTTGACACTATACGAAATGCTATATATATGTCAGAGTATGAAACGCATGGATTCTCTTTCATCACTAGACCTAAACTAAATCTTACTACTACTAACATACGACAAGATAGAATCATGAGTCTATTAGATACGTTAGATCCTCAGACGATGGCATTTGCTATTAGAGCTTCATTAGATACTAATCTGGTCAGAGAATATAATCTCAGTACAAGTAATAGTCAGTTTTTTAATAACCTTAATCCATTTATCCCTATACTAACTAACAGATTAGTTACATTGAATGGATGGCCTGATCCTACAATAGATGTTGAGACTACTGATGGTGGATATTTCTCTGAGAGTATCACGATACCAAAAGGTCATGATCAACTAACTAAGAATTATGACATCAGTGCTACATTCAATGATGTTCAAGGTAGTCCTATATTGACAACTATGCTCATGTGGACACGATATCTTGCATTGATTACTCGTGGCGTCATGATGCAATACATGGAAGATATAGAAGCAAGACGTATGGGTTTCACTAGTAGTATATATAGATTTATACTAGATCCGTCTAATAGGTATATCACTAAATGGGCTAAAGCTACTGGATGTTTCCCAAGATCTGTCCCATTAGGTGCATACTTTAACTATGATGTAAAATCAGCTTCAATTGAATCATCTATGAATTTAGCTATACCGTTTTCAGTAGGTGGTAAAATAGAATATTTTGATCCTATCATACTTAGAGAATTTAACATGTTAGTAGAGAGACGATGTGGTAATATTAAAGACTGGAAGAATGCTAGAGATGATGAGCGTATCAAATTAAACTTTAAATGCTTACCATATATAGATGTAGAGAGTGGATCTAATGAATTACTATGGAAGTATGATCCTGAAAATGGTGAAATAGTCGATACCATGCTGACTAATCTAGACACTTACGATGATAAGATGAACATGTTTGAACCTAATGCTACTGAGATTGTAGCGTAATATGCGGAGTTAGTTATGTTGAATCAAGAAGATATGTTACGGAATCCATTATCTATACAGAAGACTATACTAGATGATTTCTCTATACGTTTAGATGATAAAGAATATGAGATAGTAGATGCTAATAATCCATTTATGTTTATGCTAGAGACGTTTGCTCGTACTGTCAGTCAATATACAGTATCGATGGATACTAAACTCAATAGCTTGTATCCACGTAGAGCTACTACTACAAAAGAACTATATCATCATGTGAGTGATTATGATTATGTTGGGTTCTTTAGCTCACCAGCTAGTATACGATTATCTATCATGCTACATAAAGAGTATATCATTGAGAATGCTATCCAAGTACCAGGTACTAATTATAAACTCATAGTGATACCTAAAGATACTGTATTCTCTATAGGTAGGTTTAAGTTTAGCTTATATTACCCTGTACATATACGAATAAATTCTATCGTACAGAATGTGACTGCTGTATATGATACTACTCATAGTAATCCTCTACATTCATTACAGAAGCATGGGATAGATACTAGTGAAACTACATATGGTGGTATCTCATTGATACAGCTCAGCTTTGAAGTGTACCAGTTTGATAAGACTATCATAGATGAGGTAGTCAGTCCTAATTTAGGATTTGCTAAGAAGTATAAGTATGAGGATAGATTTTATGCTATCAGAGCATTTGATACTCTCAATGATACTGAGCTAGCTTATTCTATGTCAGATGTCACATATGACCCATCTAACCCTACTATAAACTTAAAGGTATATCCTGAACTCAATGAGATAGAAATAAGTATCCCACAGATATACTTCGATGATAACATCTTAGGTTCTAATATACGATTTGAACTATATACTACAGTAGGTGAGATAGATTCATCTATCAACAATGTAGCAATAGATGAGATAGAAGCTAACTTTGCTATAGATACTACTACTGTAGATTTAGAGTATACTTCTATCTTAAAGTATATCCCTACATTTATCATATCACCTATAGATTCTAGAATAGTAGGTGGATCTAATAATCAGAACTTTCAACAGATGAAAGATGCTATCATTTATCACAGCATGTCAGATGTTGTTCCAATTACATCATTACAGTTAGATAAATATTTTGAATCTAAAGGCTTCTTAGCTAATAAAATATTAGATAATCTTACTGATAGAAGATACCTTGCATTAAAGAAACTAGTATCTGGTGTAGATGATAAATATCTTGGTGTAGTCAATGGTACATTGACATTATCAGCAACTGAATCTACACCTAATTCTAGTTTCATATACCAGCATAATAATACAATAGTAGTACTACCTACTGCTATATATAAGTATAGAAATAAGAATGATTCATTCAGTCAACTATCAGATGATGAGAATCATGGATTAGTAAATGAATCACCATCGGTACTAGTAGATATTCTCAATGATGAGATATATACATGTAACCCATATCACCTAGTGATATACAAGGATGATAAATATCCAATAGCTAGTACCTACGACCTGTTAAGCTGTACTGTAGATAATATCTCATTTAAAGAAGAGAACATATTCTTAAGTGCTCAACTCAGCTTAATTAGTACCTCTATTAAACATCTAGGTGATGGATCAAATGGATACATCGTGAGATTAGGTATAAAGAAGTCTGATATATTTAGTGACATACCAGAGAACGATATAAAGATATATGCTACTGTATTAACAGATACTCAAACATTGATAGGTTCACAATGTGTTTGGATAGAGCAATTTGATGGTATAGATATATATGACATTACACTATCTACAGATTATGTACTAGATAAAGATACTATCGATATCACTAACTTCACTAATGTAGCTGGAAGTACTCAACCACGATCTATAAATCTATCTGGGATACTCAATATTACCACGTATGTAAAACAGTCACATTTCCCAGGAGTATCACAAAACTTCTCTATACTCAGTAAGCTATTATCTGATAAGAATGGATATCTATCTGTCTCATATCAGACAGTGGATTATAAATTAGGTAGTAGATTAGATGACGTAATCGATACTAACTTACTGACTACATGGTCTAGTGAACAGTATGCTGAATATCCTTCTGATATACTACTCCAGTACGAACATGATGTATATGAAATAGATGCTAATGGTGGTTTAGTAAATACTGGAGCACCTGGTGAAGTGATCTTAAATAAACTACACTCAGCAGGTGATAATGTACTAGATGAAAATACTGGTGATCCTATCATACAGCATCATGCTGGTGATACTATCGTAGATGTATGTAATAACCCTACTAGTAATACTACTCGCATAGTACAATTCACATGTACAGTATCTATGTATGATTATAGATCATATATGGTAGATGATAATTTCTATAGTACATTAGCTAATGATAATCTTTCCTATTATAGTGCAGTAAGAGATATGCGTCAAAATATGCTAGAAAATACAGCCACATTCTTTAAACCCATCACTACAATAGGTGATACGATATATAAGCTAAATAATGCAATGAACATCACTAGTAGGTTGAACCTATCATTAGAGTTTAAAGTATTTGTCAAGCAGGCAGTATATATCACTGGTAAGTTACTAGATATGATCCGTACTAAGATCGATGACATAGTCAGTATTAAAGTATCGGATGGTATCACGTCACTTGTATCTATAGCTACAACAATCAATAGTGAACTAAGTGATCATATAGAATCTATAGATATCATATCTGTAAATGAGTTTACTAATATTCAAACATTAGTGAATACTGTAGATGGTAAATCACCTATGATTAACAATATCATCACTCTATCAGACGATGGTATTTATAGGCTAGAGTCTGACATTAATGTTAACTTCGAACAATTAGATACATAACATACATATCACTCCACAGCATACCAGATAGGTATGCTGTGGAGCTGTATTGTAAGCGTACATCTCATCTCAAAGTAGTATCTGATATGTTAGCTAGTATATACGTGTCACCTTAGTCTTATATCCAGCACCTCTTAATAGATCAGTGATAGCTACTACATTAGTAGCATTAGCATCATAGATCGTAATATCTAATCTCTCATTAGTAGTGATGATATCGAGACTAGCTTCTGTGATCCACTCTTTAGCAAATGGGATAACATACTTAGAACTATCTTCAATCGGATCATGTAATTCTATCAGTAAGAACTCTAGTAATTCAGTCTCTGGTACTGATGCATCTATTGTCTGTACATTTATGTTATATGTGAATATATCAGTATAACTCTTAGCTATCCTGAATGTAGCAAATCCTATCACCTCTCCTTTATAATTATTATCATCATTGACAGCTTTACTATTAAAGCTGATGACTGAACCTATCTCTATGTCAGTTATTAAACTCATATCATTTATCCTCAGCGTTCTTATTCATGATGCTATTAGGTACGATGATCCGATCAGTCATTATCAGTTTAGGAATAGTCTCATCTAACCTGATCAGCATTTCTTCTATAGACTTATATGACTGCACTACATTAACATGCGTATCATACTTATCTCTGATATATATTTCATTAGCATACACGTAATTATACTTACCTACTGGGACATCATTAATGCATGTACCATATGTCAGATTAGTAAAGTCATTTAAGATAGATGTAAACATATATGGTATATCTGTAGATACTTTTGATAACTGAGTACACGCTGTTGCTAGTTTAGGGATGATATCGAATACTACTCCATATCTCATAGCTACACTGACTACACCCATCACGTCATCTACTACATTGATATTAGCTAGATGCTCAGTCGTATTACCACCTACTGTCAGGATAGGTACTTTACTACAGACCATCATCCTGTATATCCTAGTAAAGTCTTTGATCTCCTGCACATCACATTGTTGTTGATGTACTCTTTTAAAATTGAGTAATCTGGCACTCAGATCTTCTACTAGTCTATTATATCCATTATGCTTCTTAGATACATAGTTAGGATGCAACTTAGTATCATCACCTAGTTCAAATAGATTAGATATCATTAACTCTTTAGATTTGATATGACATGTGACATTAGATATGATAGATTCAGCAATATCATCCACTGTCTTCTGATCATTGAGAGGTCTACTAGCCATAGCTAATATAGCTGATAGTTCAGTAGGGTTATTCTGAAATGCTGGATGGTAGACTACATACCTACAGATGACAGTATTATTAGGATCTATAGCAGACTCAAGCGCTACAGTATCGGAATCGTTCAAGCCATTATGGAGTATACATAATTTAGTATTTATCTTATCTTTAAGCACCTGGATATTATGACTTGTAGTAATATGTGTATCATTGATATCTTTAGCTAAAGTATTTAATCTATCAATCTCATCAGGCTCTTCTGACTCATCAATATTATCAATTGAAGCATGTATTTCTAGTAACTCCTTATTGAGACTTGTATATAATAAGTTTTCAGTCTCTAACTCATCTAACATATCATCTGATCTAGTCTTTAGATATGTCAATATATGTGTAATATCGTAGATGTACGTAGGGATAACTAGTAGGTCAGCATTCTCATATAGTAACTCAGTACCTAATGCTTTATTGTACTTAGTAGTATTAGAAGTAGATACATTGATGACAGCGTCATGTGCTGGGTATTCAACTAAGTACTTATAGTCAGTTTCTACATTGACTCGTTTATATAGAGTACTACCATAGAGTTCTTCAGGGAGATCTTTGAATATCTCTACAGCAAATTGAGATAGCTCTATATCACCTTTACTAGTAGTATGAGCTAGCTTATATATGAGGTCATTCCGTGTAGCAGTATCTACAGTAGATAAGTCAATCTTACATGATTCTAAGTCTTCTAATAGTACCTTTATCATGGAGTTAAATGATTTAGCTATTTCATGTATATTGACTTGAGTGTATTTATCATTATGATATTTAGCTACTAAAGTTAGTAGCTCTTTTATCAAGCATGCTGAAATATAGATAGCTGTACTAGTACCATCAGAACTAGCTCTATCTACACGATCAGCTATATATTTAATATATCCAGCAATGTAATCTTGCAATGGACTCATATGTTCTACAGTCTTCAATATATGAATACCATCGTTACTAAATACATTAGATACGAACTCTGATGCCATATGCTCATAGATCACTAGATCATGTAATGCGTTAGGACCACATAGTGGTTTTATGATGCTGATGATATCACTTAAAGTATCAGAAGCTATGTTAGTGAAGTCGTTAAATTCTACTACATTAGTCTTATCTAAATTAGCATTGAGTATGACCTTAGCGCTAGGTGATATGTTGTTATCCTGCATATTGAAATTCTCCTTCACGTTATTCTTTATCGAACTTAGCTAGTAGTTCAGCCTTTATGGGTTTAGATACACGTCTGATATTCTCAGTATGTTCTAATAACTCATCTACCATAAACATGTAATCTGCAAACTCTAAGCTCATTGTCTCTATAATATTCAGCCCATAAAACTCGCACCAATCAGTAGTCTTCAAGTTAGAAATAACCATACTAAGTATGATATCACACTTAGTATGGCTGCTCTTGAATTTCTTGATATGATCTAAGGTCTTTGTGCACTCTCGACCTAGTAGCATGATCTCATTAAAATGTCTCACGCTATAAAGTTGATGTACTGAAGACATACCATCGATGCTGGTAATGAGATTCTTAAATTTAGCAAAGTACTCTCTAAGAGTATTATGTCTTAAGAAGCCTGGATCAATCGCATCACCGACATTGTAAAAAAAGAGTTCTGAGGGTCAAATGGTATAAATCCATTTACAGTATTAGATGGTTCCTTACCACAAACTTCACATGCTTTAGAAATATAACCTACATTAGTGATAGTAGCTTCAATGATGTAATCTACCATAGACTTTCTAAATTCATCTAATTCTTCACTAGCTTGGATCTGATTGAGTACGATATCAATAATCTCAGACTCTTTTATTTTAAATGATACATCGCCATCATCACCTATAGCTTCTATATGATCAATCCATGGGGTAAATAAGATACTGTAATTATATCTCAAGTACTGCTCTAATGCATCCTCATCATCCAGGTCAGTGATTACCTTATATAGATCATCGTTAAACTTATTACCATGCTTAAAGTAGTCAGCCATAGATGGTACTTTACGGTAGATCTTATACTGACCTATCGTTACAGGTTCACTCTGATCGATAGCATCCTTATAACTAGATACATTCTGTACTTTGATTACTGTATTCTTAGATAGATGATGTAATTTATTTTGTGGTACCTTAGAGAAATTAGTTAACTGAAACATACTCAGATCTATATTCTCTTCAATCGTATGTTCACATGGAGTATCTTCTGTACCAGTACAGACTGATATGAACTGATAACCATTCTTAAACATGAGTGTACCGATACTCAGGATGATGAAGTTGTAATCTAAGAATGATACAGCTTCACGTAAATGAGCACCTTTAGATCTCTCTAAGTTAGTATCGATGATGAGGCTCTCAATGAAATCCCAGATGATCTCCTTTATCTTGAAATCAGCATACATGTAGAATATTGCACCAAAGATCCTACCATATTCATTCATCTCATCATTGAGACGATTGTACACTAGATTGAGTTCTACTAGATCTGGTCCTCTCAGTACGATATAGAATCCACTGTTATATAAGTAGATCTTCTTGACATTCTTATTAGCAGCTAGTACTAACATCTTAGCATGCTTACCTGATACTTCAGCACCATTCAGAGATTTAGTTACATCCATTACACTATTCTTAAGAGTGAAATCTTTTACCTCATCATCTTCACCAGTATTGACATATTTATACTCATCACCTACAGTACCTTTCTTTACTTTACCAAGTGATTCTCTATAGAATGCAATAGCATCAGTGAAACTATCCAACATGCGTTTAGTGAGTTCTTCATAGCTACCGATCTCACTAAATTTATCATTAAACTCCTTAGCAGTGTAGTCAGCTTTCTTCTTAGTTAGTTTGTTAGCGATATCATCTATAGATTCAGATGCCAATACTAGTTTATGAAACTCGATAGCTAATTCTTCAGAAGTCTTATCATCCATTTTTAGTTCTCCTCTTACGTTTTTTGATAGAATCTAGAAAGTACTTAAGATATACTCTCACGGATACTACGATCATTTTATCATTAGTGTATCGATTTACTACATTACAGAGTCCTTCATCACTATGTATCATCTCTAGTTTAAATTCACCATGCTTACTGGCAAACTTACGTGATATTATCTCTAATCCATCAGTCATGGGTATAGTGATTTTACTATCAACTAGATCATATACGAATGGGTCTTCCAATATCCTATCATGTATATCTGCATCTATCTTTTCAGTAGATATCATGTCTACATATTTGTTATAGAGTCTATCTATGAGATATAGACATTGGATATCATTCTCCACTACGCTGATAGGTTTGACCTTTTCCTTATGTTCTACAAACATATTACCAAACTTGTTAGTCTGAAGATCTATTGCTTCTAGATCCCATTTGATACGTTCTAGATACTGAAGTAAGTAATCTAACCTCACTACAGATACTGCACGTTTATTATCCTTAGGTGTGATATGACGTTCGAATATATATCTCACTATATCCCAATCATTCTTATTGAGTACCTTCACTATCCTAAAACCTAGATCTGGCGTATTGAGTCTAGTGAGATCCTTACCTGTAAGGTTGACAAGACATAAGCACATAGTTCTATGATCTATCACATTCCAATATAAGTAATTGAACTTCCGGCATGAGTGATCAGTTAAGAAATACTTGAGAGTAGTCTTGATATCCTTACTATCTACTTTAAGATTCTTACGTATTGTAGTTATCATTATTGTTTATCAGTTAGCATACCGATAACTCCAGTTGTAATTTCAAAGTCCTCACGCATATTTTCAAATTCAGTATTATATGCTTCCATATCTGATCTTAGATCAGATATGATACTCTGATCCCCGATAATCCGATCGATAGTTTCTTTATCAACACCATTATCAGTTAGATCCTGCTTTATCTCATCGACATGACTATCAGCTAGCGCAAGCTTACTATCTATCATTTTCCTAAGATCTTGAAACTGATTGATAGTAGTTTTGAAAGTCTTTAGCTGAGTATCATATTTATCTTTAGCTGATACTTTCTTAGTCTTAGTGAACTTAGGACGATTACTCATTTAATACCTCTTCTAGTAGTGATGGGTAGATATCAGAAAATAAGACTACTGATTTACTAGTCTTACTGACGACATGGTTTACTATATTAAAACATCTTAGGATCATGTATATACTAGAGCAGTTAGTTTTCACAATGCGTCTGTAATCTACAATAGGTCTTAGTTCTTTAGGGATATCTATATCCATAGGTAACATGACCCTATCAAATGATCTCTTGGGATACTTAGCTAGAAACTTTACAAATCTATCATACATATCTGGATTAGATTCTTTCATCTGATCTAATGCGCCTAACTTAGTATAACTGACAGGTGGTATAGGTAATGCTAAACATTTCTGAGGTAGGTGAATCTCTGGATACTCACTAGTAAATACTTCATCCCACATATAGTAATATATGACTACTGATGAATCTGGATTCTTATATCTCTTAGGTAAATTGATAGATTGCTGAGCTAGGAATGTACAATCTCCATTATGTATAGATTGCTTAATACGTTGCTCAAATCGTATAGTCTCTGATAGTAAATTTATCCCAGATACCTTATATGTAGCTAAGTAGTCATTAAATATATCTTTAATGAAGGTAGTGATGTATGCAGTAGTAGTTTTACATAGAGAGCTACCTTTAAGTTGACCACCTTTGAGATCAAACTTATATGGTACTTGGAGTAGTCCTTCTCTAAACTTAATAAAACCAGCATAATGTTTCATGACATCTGTACGTAAGAATATATCATAATTATACTCATTCTCCATACATAACTCTTTGATATCATCTTCAGCCATATTCATACTAGCTGAACTATAAGCGAATGTATGTTCTATTATCTTACATAATATACCTACGATTGTAGCACTTACATTAGCTGCCTTATTTGATACTTTAGCTTGTCCTGTAAACCACTCTACCCAATGTATCGTAGTAAACATGATACTATCTGTATCTGATAGTAATGTAGTCTTACGAATCATATTGATATGACGCATGATCTCAGATGGAGCTATAGGTAATAATACTAAGGTGAATAGTAAATCAGATATACGAGATAACTGAGTCTCCACATGATGATATACTGACATGATCCTATCTCTCAACTCAGGGAATCTTTCATCTATGACATCTAGTGAAATACTCTTACCATCTAACATCATCTCATCTGCCATGATAGCTAGAGTCATTGGAAATACGACTGGATCTTTCAGGTGATATATGGATGTGATATCTTTATCTACATGTGGTGGTACATTTGAGATGTCAGCTACATCAGTGAGGTATTGATCAAATTGTGGATTCTTCTGGAATATGTGTTTCATGTTACATGCGTAATAGACATATGCACGTTCTATATCCGACAACTCACTAATATATGCTCTGAGACTCTCAGTCTTACTGAACTTAGAATAGGTATTAACTAACTTACAAAAGTGATCAGATACCTCATCTGCACTAGGTATACGTAATTCATACTTACATATACAATCACGTAATACCTTATCATCAGGTTGTATCCTAGCTAGATTCACTAACCAAGTGATAGCACTAGATTCACTATCTAGATATAAGTTACCTTCTAGCATCATCTCAGCAGTAGAGTATGCTAATGTGGTACTAAATCTCACAGTAGATGTGATACTATTATAATTGATCGCACTCCTAAATGCTACATTAGATAACATTACACCAGATAGGATATTGATCTCAGTTTTGATATTGAGCTGACGTAGGTATTTGAGTTTAGCTTGCTGTTCATCACCCCTAGCTTCAGCTAGTAGCATCTCACCTTTTTCTATACTACGATTAGCTTGACCTTCACATATGATAGGAGTGAATAGTGATTTTCTTACTGAGGTCTGTACATATGTCGAACTAGATGGAGTCAGTATATCTTCATTGAGTGCATTAGATATGTATAAGAGTTCTCCATCTTTAAAGTCTATATTACCACGTGATGGTGATGATAGATATTTAGCATTAGTAGGTATATATTTATCTTTCATCTCCTTAGATAATAACTTATCTAATACATCATCTGGTATGGTAGGATATCTCTTAGTTAAGTAAGACATCATGTTAGATTTATATTCATCTACTAGAGTAGATCGCCTAGAATAGTTTTTATGATAGTACTCATTAGAATAAGTTAAGATAGTCATCGTATGATGCACTCCTATGTATAGTGAGTCTATAGTATGAGATCGGGTACCTTATACATAACATATACTATATTAATAACTTAACACAGGTGGTCCAGATGACTATAATGCCGACGATGACGAATAAATGTATGACTAAACTAGATGCTGCTGCTAAGATACGAGTAAAGTATAAATGTAGTGTAAGTATACTAAAAGTATATGCTGAATATCTACAGACGATGCGTGGTAAGAGTAAAACTGAGGTATTAGGACATATATTAGATACTGCTGATGTACTCCATCTCAAGTATGAGTTAGGAGATAAATTCTATATTGAGATCACTAATCATATAACTTCTATCTATAGTAAACCAATGGCTAAGTTGTATGATGCTGTTGTTACCGATACTGAGTTAAAAGAACATGAGGCTCATTTTGGTATGGATGCATTAGCTAACGATAAGGCTATAGTGAATAGCTTTGATCCACAGTTCAGACATATATTTAAGTAGATATTCTAGCATATAAACAATCCATAGCATACCTGTAATAGGTATGCTATGGATGATCTACATATGATACATTAGCTGATAACTAAATCGGTATCACTAGTAGTAATGATTTCTCCATTACTATCTAGGATAAGTACAAATATACTATCACCGATAGATGTAGTATATGTGATGGTGATATTGAAGATACCATTCTTATTAGATATACTAGCATGATCTATTACTAAGTGATATGTATTGTCAGATATATGAGATAGTTCAATCTCCCATAGTGGTACCATATGGACATCATATCTAGTGATCTTAGGATTGTGCTCCGTATTGATACAGATGATCCCTTCATGATATTGTCCCACTCTCAAGTATGTATCTGTGATAGTTTCAGTAACGCATCCGATCGTATTATATAGTACTTCATATTGCATTGATTATCTCCTTTTTATTATAGTGATTGCTCTACATAAGATATTCATACAATATGCTAATACATGTTTATATCTATCTAATATCCTCAAAAGTAGCCATATCAGATGAAATGACTACTACGTTCGATGTAGTAGGCGATTAGCTGATATTATCAAACTGCATTCCTCGGGGTATAAGTTTTTCTAAAAATGCTTACACTCGGTCTCAGAAGCAAAATGCATATTTAGCGAGCATGTGATTTGTAGTCATAATTCACCAGTGCTTATATTATCAGCGCTAGTGAAAATATCAAACCACTTTCCTCAGGGAGTATAGCACTTATTTTACATATAAATCACCAGTACCTATAGTACAATGATAATTGCAAATACTCTTCCAATCCTCGGGGTATATACTTTTTTACTCATATCGGATGACCTCACTTTAAACATGAGCAGATATCTTTCACTACTCTTCAAAAGTACATACATCTGATCCATCTGATCTACTCTAACGATAGGTATATCTGATATATCGGCTAAAATAAAGTGCTAAAAAAGAGGGTCTGTCACCCGTGGTTTTATAAGGGGTAGGAGAGGTGCTATTTCTACCTGTATATCCCTACGTGACCCCCCATATTTGCTATATTT
>JAFLJU010000312.1 GCA_022712835.1 Desulfobacteraceae bacterium | reverse complement strand
TCGATAAAAAGGGTGACCGTTGAATCGATAATGTGTCGCCGCCGCTCCCGGACAAGTTCCGGGTTTTTTATCTGGGTGGGAACCTCTTCACCCACCACTGGAATTGATTTTATATTGCTTTTTACCAAAACATAACTCCTTTACTGCCAGTTTGCCAATTCTCCTGACGCCCCGCCTTCTTGAACGAGCGCTCAGTCATATATTTTTTCGCATTTCTACAATGGGTTGTCAAGGACAATCACCCATCTTCTTGCCATTCGTTGTTTAAACAGATATCAGGTTCATTTTGGTACCGTGGCATGGGCAACAAAAATATTTTCCGAAGCAAAGGCACCTGGTTTCATTAATGATTCGCCAATACGAGTAAAGGCTTTTTCTGTGGACAGGTCCCAGTCGTTCACGCGTTTCAGGTGCTGCTGTTTAAACCCGAATACGATATCAAAAAACAGTTTGGGGCCCAGCATCTGGGTGGTGACCGGTACAATGTCCACCTGGACCTGGGTAAATCCGGTTGCCTGCATATAGGACAATAGTTTCCGGCCCACGTGCCGGTCACCGCCAAACCGGGCCTGGGCAATTGCCACCCTTGTTTCCACCCCCTGCCATTCCGGGGCCTTAGGATGAATAAAAATAGTTCCGTCATCCACATCCAGAACACAAACAATTCCCCCGGGCCGGGTGACCCGTTTCATTTCCCTAAGGCAGTCCATGGGATCTGGAATATGCTGGAACAGCAAACGGGCATAGGAAAAATCGATCTCCTGGTCGGGCAGGGGGATCTTCTGGGCCGTTCCTTCCAGAAAAATACACCGATCCAGATTCTGCTGTTGGGCCATGGAAAGCGCAGAGGATCGCAACTCCTGGTCGGGCTCCACACCGATGATCCGGCTGTCAGGAAAATAACGGGCCAAGAGCATGGTGGTGATACCGGGTCCTGATCCCAAATCCAGGATTTGATCCCCATTACTCAACCCTATTTTTTTCAGGGCATTTATCTCCAAGGAATGGGCTATTTTCGCCTGGCAGGTCAGCCGGTCGAATTCTTGTTTTTTATCGGACAGGGTATCAAAATGGTAGGACTCCTCCCTGCCCGTGGCGATTTTAACCGCATCTGCCCGGTGGAGAGCAGGACGACTAACCCGGGGATCTAATGGCTCCTCTCGTCCCAGAAAACCTGCCAGGGTGGAATGGACCCTGGTAAGCCGCCGGGCCAGAATGGTCAACAGATTTTTATATAGCTTAAGGGCCAGTGGCGGATCCTTTTCACCCAACCTATCAAACAGATTTTTCGGAAGCAGGACAATTTCACTCTCCTCCATGGATTGCAGAATGACGGGATGCCGGACCCGGGTCAGGATGAGCAGCTCCCCAAAGGGTTCCCCCGGGTGGATGACATAAATAAAATGGGGATTGGCTTCATCCCCGATGCCCACCCCCAGTGTGCCGCTGAGTAAAATCCCCATGGCGGCTTCACTTGTCTGATTCACCTGGAGCACTTCATCCAGGGAAAGCCTGACCCGGGGCAAGCGTTCCAGCAAATGTTCAAAGGATGCCTGGGGAAGCCCCTGGAACAGCTTGGAAACGTGTTCTTCCTCCTGGTCCGGGGCGGTATGGGCCAATTGTGCCCACAAAGAGCGGATCTTAATGGTGGTAATATCAGGAGAATAAAATTTAGCAAATTGCCCCTTTAACAACCTGGCAGCCCAGCCCTTGTCGTTATGCTCTGGTGGCAGCAAAAGGTGAAGGGGACTGCCGGTTTGCTCAAGGTAGTCACGGTCATTAATACACCCAATCAGAGGAACCCGCATTCGTTTATCCAGTTTAAAATTGGACAGGTAAGGCCGCATACCAACACGATGATAAAGATTTACCAGGTTGAGCTGACAATAACAGGCAGCAACGGCGATATCCTGCTCGAACAGGGAACGGAACAGCTCTGCCAAAAGCAGTGAGATAACGGTACTGCCCCTGTGGGCCGGAGAAATGGCCAGTCGGGAAATAAAAGCCACCCGGTCAGGGCCAAACAGGGAGGCCAGATCAGTAAACCCCATGGAAGCTGAAAACCCATGGGACGGCCTTCCCCTGGAAAGCTGATTGAACCGGACACAACCGACAATCCGGCCCTCATCATCCAGGGCCATGAAATGATTGGCCCATAAATCCAGATCATCTTTGATCATGGCTTTTTCATGGTTGGTTCCGGGCAGTTCCCGATTATATTCCGTTACCCAGATACCGTAGAGAAACCGGAACAAACTGTCCCTGTCTTGCTCCCCTTTGGGAGTGGTCACCATGGTATTCATATTGTCTTATCCTTGGAACTTTATACATCCAACAAACGTCGAATTGCATGGTTAAAAGCTTTGATGGAAATCGGTTTCATCAAGAATTCGTCGATCATGTCACTTGCGTAATTGTTTTTGGATATTTTTTCGCTGAACCCGGTGCACAGAATAATAGGAATATCCTGCCTGAGGGACTTGATGCTCCTTGCGAGGATGTCGCCGGTCATGTTGGGCATTGTCATGTCGGTGATCACCAGGTCAAAGGCTTTGGGATTTTGTTTGAATTCACCTAGGGCTGCCAGGCTATCCACATGGGCTGTCACCTGGTATCCGTATTTTTCCAGAACCTGTTTTCCCATATTAACGATGGACACTTCGTCATCCACGAGCAAAATTCGTTCCGTCCCTCTTTTAATGGATATTTCCAAGGTTTCTGCTTTTTTATCGACAGGAACCGCCTGGGGCAGATAGACATGGAAGGTCGTACCTTGCCCCGGCTCGCTGTACACCTGAATCTCCCCGTTTAACTTCTGAACAATACCGTAGGTGACAGACAATCCTAGACCGGTGCCCTTGCCCTCCGCCTTGGTGGTAAAATAGGGATCGAAAATTTGCGTTTTGGTGTGGGCATCCATACCATGACCTGTGTCCGAAACCGTTAACCTGACATAATTCCCATATTCTAACTCTCTAAGCTCTGTGCCATTTCCAGGTTTCACATCAATGGCTTCCAAGGTTACTTCAAATTTCCCACTCTGTTTTTGAACGGCATGGAATGCGTTGGTGCACAGGTTAATAACAATCTGGTGAAGTTTTGTGGGATCACCGAAAACAGGGGGGCAATCGGCCTGGAGGTTTATCAGAATTTCAATGTCCTTTGGAATAGACGCCCGCAAAAGTGTCAACGCCTCTTTGATGATGTTTTGAAAAGAAACCGCTGTATTTTCCAGATCTGCCTGACGACTAAACGTCAGGATTTGCCGGGTTAGATCCCGTGCCCGTTCGGCGGCATGGTAAACATTTTCGGCCATGGCATATTGACTGCTGTCCTTTGCCAAGTCCTGAAGGAGCAATTCGGTAAACCCCATGATGGGAAACAAAATATTATTAAAATCATGAGCAATCCCTCCGGCCAGGGTTCCGATGGCCTCCATGCGCTGGAAATGCTGAAGCCTTTTTTCCAGTTTGTCCTTTTCTTCCAGTGCCTCCTGGCGAGTTTTTTCCTGGGCCTCCAGGGCCGATACCATCTCATTAAACCCATTAACCATCATCCGGGCCTGCTCAATATCAGAAATATCCTTGAGACGATAGGAGAGATCCCCAGACTTAACCCGGTCCAGCGCCTTACGAATCCGTTTGTTAACCACATCCTCCATGGAACGTCGAGGAAAGGTGGTAATAAAAACCCACTCAATCCCTGGAATCACTTCGAAAAAGGCCATCACCTCAATACCCCCCCGCTTTTTGAGCAGGCGATAACCACTTTTTTCTTCCAAAAAAAGGGCTGTATCTATACCGGCAAATTCCGATCCCAACTCACGGATATGCCGCTGATAAATGCTGCCTTTATCCTTGTCAATCTCTATCTCGATGGAAGGATGAGCCACCACCGCCCCCCAACGGTCCAGGATAAAATTAATCTGATCGTTCAGATAGGTGTCAAACACCAAATCCTGATGAAGACTGCCCATGGGGATGTCGATACTCCAGAGGCCAACAAAATTTCCCCCCAGATAAACGGGAATGGACACCGATACGATTAACCCTTCCCCGGCATAGTCTATGGTGGGCTTGGTCCATTGAATAATTCCCCCAGGGTTGTTTTCCGGTACCACGGACAAGAAGGTATGATACGTCCGCCAGTCAAATTCAGGCGTAATGGCAGTGATCTGGTCAATGTAGGGAAACTGAACCGAAGTGTTTGTGATGTCCTGATAGTACATCCATGCCGTATCCGGCAACTGTTCACGAATTTGCGCCAAATAGGGACCGATATTGCGCAAACAATACATGCGAAAACAGGCATCCGGGTTTTCGATTAATTTGGGGTGCCAGGAATAGGAAATCGCATCCGGCGGTGCCTGATTGGCTCGAAAGGCCTCCAGCAAAGGAATACTTGTCCAAAAACCATCTTCATCAATCCCAAATTCCTGACTCCTGAACCAGTGCTGGATATCATCATTTTTTACCCAAGTTTCAGAAAACAGCAGATGGGTCAACCGCCGAAGTTCATATAGGGCAGCGGTACAACTTTTAATATTCGCCCCCAATAAGGCCGCCGTTTGTTTAACCTGGTATTGAATAGGGCTGTCTTCCAGCATGACGCCTCCTGTATATTCGCCACTGCTCCAGGAGAATAGAAAAGGCAAAGGAATTCAGATAAATAGATTCAGGATAAATTCTTCCAGGAACAATAAAACAAATATGATATTAAACTGTCGAAAAATTCAAGAGCGAATTTTTATTATGAAATACGCATACATTTATATGAAATTTTACAGACAGTGTCAAGAATTCCTCCTATTATTATCACAAATACATATAGGATCGCTGAAATAAATTGGACATAAATAGCGCCATCATATCAGTTATTATTTTCCTGGAGCATTTCAGGTTTTGTTTGAACAGGCAGAATATATTTATACAGAAAAATTGAAATGACACCCGCCACATACATCACCAATCCAAAGATACCCGCAGTCACAAACATAGAGCTATAAAAATCACCCATGGAATCCTGGATTAGCAATGCCATGGTCATGGCAAGTGCAGAGTTGCGCAAACCCGTTTCAATTGAAATTGCACGGGCCTGATAGTTATCAACCCCAAACAATTTGGAAACAACAATTCCCAATAACATGCCGACCATGGTGATAACAAAAATTGTAAAATAGAAGGCAACCCCATAGCGTGCTGTATCTGTAAATATGCTTAGGTTGCTCAAAATACCGGCAATGATCAATACGAGTAAGGCAATAATTCCCAAAGCGGAGAAAAAAGGCGTTGCTTTTTTGGCAGCACTAGGCCATTTCCAACGAAATAACATGCCGATCATCAAAGGCACAATAACCAGGATCATAATGGTCTGGATAACCACCTTTACAGGGATAGCAATCTCGGGCATGTTCGCACAATAGAACGCCAGCAACAAGGGGGTAAAGATAATGGAAAGCACCGTGGAAAACGAGGTCAAAGAAATCGAGAGGGCCAGGTCGCCTTTGCCATAATAGGTCATCAGATTTGAGGTCACCCCGCCCGGGGTTGCCGTAATTAAAATCAACCCGACAAAAATAAAAGGATAGGTCTCATAAAATCCGAGAACATGCCCGAGAACCATTGCCAACAACGGCATAACCCCGAAAACCAAAACCAGTCCGATAATAATCCCCCGGGGCTTTGCAAAAACAAGGGCAAAATCTTTGGTTGTTAAGGTCATCCCCATCCCCACCATTACAAAGAACAGCATCAAAATGATGCAGATTTTAAACAACCGGTCCATCAGCAATTGCTCAGGTTTTTCTAACAATTGTGCAAAGGTGTAGGTGTCTCCTGCGTGGGTTCCTTCCATTGTTTTTAATTTAAATAAATTTTTGCTTTCAAAGGCGCCATCCAGATTGAAATAGGGAGAGCTTGAGCCCAATTGAGCCATGTTTTCCGGGACAGAAAGGATCAGCAGCTCACCGGTGAGTTTTCTCACCAGGTAAAGACTTGATCCTTCTTTGGAGCCATTTTTATTTTTGCCTTTAATCCGTCGTAAATTGCCGACAAACTCTGTTTCTGATGCAGTCGCCCACCCAAGGTTTCTGGATGCAACATTCAGATTCTCCAATAGCGAAAGGTTGGCTGTGCCATTTGCGGCAGCGGAAAGTCTATTGTACATATCCTCACCCGGGGTTGCTCCGGCGATTCCCACAAAGGGCGATGCAGCTATCACCAAAAGAAGAATAGACATGATCCAACATGACATCCCAATTTTAAAATTGGAGAGTGTCGTCTTTGATGCGCTACCTGTCGTCGGCTTGCAGTTCATTTTTGTCCCCCGGGTTCTATTAAAAAGAGCGATTATGATCCATAGTACCGCTTGAAGACATTGCTGGGTTGTTGAAGGCCAAAACCAGTTCAACCCAACTCTTTTTTTCGGCGCCCTTCCCAACAAAGTCTATTGGTTTCTCTAACGAATAGCGGTCAACATGTCAACCATTAATCCCAGCAG
>JAFLJU010000327.1 GCA_022712835.1 Desulfobacteraceae bacterium | reverse complement strand
GGTGGAGAGGAGTTTACGCTGATACTGCCGGATATGGATGCCCAGGGCGCCTTTGCCGTGGCTGAACGGATACGTCTAAAACTGGAAACCACCTCTCTGGACTTGAATGAAACAGATTCGGTCAGGATTACTGCCAGCATCAGTATCGCATGCCTGAACAGAGAAAAAAGTCTTGAAACTTTTATCGAAAAGGCCGACGATGCCCTGTACATGGCCAAAAAAAATGGCAGGAACCAGACATTTATTGCCCAATAATTATTTTTTTGCAGGATATCCCGCCGCATACCCACCCCCTCCAGCCTGGCAACCAGCACTGCCAAATAAATCTATCCGATCAATTTTGAAAATGGTATTGCTCGCGGTTTTCGGATGCGGCATTCACATTTTATCCGTACTTAACAAAATCTCTGGAATGGCTTTACCCGGAAAGTCTTCAATGCTTTGGACTGGTTCGCCCGGCTGGTGACTCATATTCTCCAAATTGATAAATCGGGCGAGTTGAGTATTCTACTCGAAAATATAGACTAATTTTTCAGCCTATGCTTTTTTATCTTGTACCGCAGAACACGTTCACTGATTCCAAGCGCTTCGGCCGCCCGGGTTTGGACCCATTCATGGCGGGACAGTGCCGTCAGAATAAGTTCCTTTTCCAGGGCATTCATTTTCTCGTCCAGACTGCCTTTTTCTGCGGCATTATGAAAACGGACCTCAGACGGCAGATCGTTTTCACGGATGACCGAAGAGCGGCAAAAGGTGACAGTACGCTGGATGATGTGTTCCAGTTCCCTGACATTACCCGGGAATCCGTATTTGACAAGTATATTCAGAGCATCGGGGTCAAAGGAAACCTTGCGTGTGACAAATTTATCCAGAAAATAGTCAATGAGCAACGGGATGTCGGTACGCCTGCGCCTTAACGGCGGTAGTTCCATATCCAGAACATTGAGGCGAAAATAAAGATCTTCCCTGAAGGAGCCTTCATGAACCATCTGTTTGAGGTCCCGGTTGGTGGCGGCCACCACCCGAACATCCACCTGTTTGTCCGTTTCGCTGCCCACCCGTGCAATCCGTTTCTCCTGGAGGGCTTTGAGGAGTTTTGCCTGGAGATTCAGGGGCAATTCCCCCACCTCATCCAGAAAAAGGGTCCCACTGTGGGCCAGCTCAAACCGTCCCCGCCTTTGGGTGAGTGCCCCGGTAAAGGCCCCTTTTTCATGGCCGAACAACTCTGACTCAAAGAGATGTTCGGGTATGGCGGCACAATTTACCTCTACAAATGGTTTGTCACTGCGCGGGCTCAGCAGGTGAATCAGCCTGGCGATGAGTTCCTTACCCGTACCTGTCTCCCCCCGTATCATGGCCGTGTAATTTGTGGGGGCCATGCGGCCGGCCAGTGAAAGCACCTCCCGCAGAGGCTCACTATTACCAATGATGGAGATGGGCAGATCCTTTGTGTCCATACTTACTTTCAGCTCTTCCGCTTCTTGGCTGATGGCTGCGGCTTGTTCCAGAAGTGCTATTTTCTCCAGAAGCACCAGAAGATCCACGGGTTTTTCCATGAAATCATCCGCCCCGGCTTTCATCACCTGAACAGCCATATCAACGGTGCCGTGTGCCGTGATCATAATGCTGCGAACCAGAGGATTGATCTTGAGTATTTTGGCCAGCAGTTCATCCCCGGTCATGCCCGGCATTTTATGGTCAGTGAGTACCAGGGAAAAGGGGAGATCATGAAATAGTTCCAGGGCCTGGTTTCCGTCGGCGGCACAAGACACCTCATATCCTTTTTTTTCGAGAAATCCCTTGAGCATGTCCCGCTGAATTTGTTCATCATCTACGATGAGTATTTTCATTTTTTCCTCTCAATTATTTTAGCGTCGGCAGACTGACCCGGATTTCAAGGGTACCCGGTCCGGGTACAAAAAGGCGAATACGCCCGCCATGGGCCTCTGCAATACGCCGTACAATGGCTAGACCCACTCCGGACCCCTTTGTTTTTGTGGTGACATAAGGCTCAAGGAGAGTCTCGGGGTGGGCAGCATCCCCGGTAAACCCCTGGTTGCGGATAATAAATTCCAAAAACTCACCGTCCCGCTCAAAGGATATGTCAATGAATCCCCCTTCATCCTGTGCCTCCACGGCATTTTTCACCAGGTTGTCCACCAGAATCTCGCAATAATCACGGTCCGCGGTTATCTGATCGTGGCAATCGGTTTCGGGAAATGTCAGTGTAATGCCCTGGGCCTCAATCTTTCCTCTATAAGGATTCAGGGTGGCGGCCACCACCTCCGACAGGGGAAATGTTGTGAGAGATGGGGTAAGGGGGCCTGTGAACCGCTTAAGATCCGTAACAATCCTGTCTGTTCTCTTTACCGAACTCAGCAGGTCCCGGATCAGGACCTTATGATCCTCATCCAGGTTGTCCACCTCAATGGACAATCGCTGAAGCCCCATGGAGATGGCGTTTAAGGGATTTCTAATCTCATGGGTAATGGCAGCGGTCGCCCGCCCCAGTGAGGCATCTTCCTTTTCCCGGGCCAGA
>JAFLJU010000651.1 GCA_022712835.1 Desulfobacteraceae bacterium | reverse complement strand
GACAGGACATTATTCATCTGGAGATCGGGCAGCCGGATTTTTTAACCTTTCCCGATATCGTTGAGGCGGGGGTGGATGCCATCAGGACCGGTCAGACCCGGTATAATCCACCCGCCGGAGTGCCCAAACTTCGAGAGGTGATTGCCCGGGACGCAGGCATACGCCGGGGGGTGAACATTCTTCCGGAGCAGGTTGTGGTGGGGCCGGGAGCCAAGCCGGGGCTATTTTTCCCTACCATGGCCCTGGTTGATCCCGGAGATCGGGTGCTCTATCCCGATCCTGGATTTCCCACCTATGAGGCGATGATTGTCGCTGCAGGCGGCATTCCCGTTCCCATGCCCTTGCTGGAAGAAAATGACTTTTCCCTTGATTTTGAGGCCTTTGACACCCTCATGGATGACCGTGTAAAGATGATTATACTGAACTCTCCGGGAAACCCGACCGGAGGAGTGATCCTAAAGGCAGATCTCGAAAAAATTGCAAAGGCTGCCATTCAATACGATTGCTGGGTGCTCTCCGATGAAATCTATTCCAGGCTGATTTATGACAATTTGAGTGCGCCGAGCATCGCTTCACTGCCGGGTATGATGGAAAGGACCATTATTGTAGACGGTTTTTCAAAAACCTATGCCATGACCGGCTGGCGGCTGGGTTACATGATCGCCCCGGTCCCCCTGGCAGAGCGCCTGGCCCTGCTCATGACCCATGCGGTGGGGTGTACGGCCACCTTTACCCAGTTTGCCGGTATCCAGGCCCTGACAGGGTCCCAGGAACAGGCGGACAGGGTGGTCGAGGAGTACCGGAAACGAAGGGATCTCATGGTGGACGGCCTCAATTCACTGCCTGGGGTTTCCTGTAGAAAACCCCAGGGTGCGTTTTATGCATTTCCCAATATAAGGAAAACGGGATTTTCATCACAAAAGCTGTCTTTGAAATTGTTGGATGAGGTAGGAGTGGCCTCCCTTTCCGGGACTGACTTCGGCAAAAACGGTCAGGGGTATCTGCGTCTTTGCTATGCCACTTCGCCTGAAAACATTACCCGGGCCCTGGAGCGGATTGCCACTTGCCTGGGACAGATTGTTTAAAATCGGAGATCCCCTTCAAGAAAGGACAGTTGAGGGAACAGGGTAAAAACGCTTTTGGAGAAATAGAGGCTGGTTATTTCCACAGGGGATAAACCAGGGCCCCATCGGTGAGGACATAGACTTCAGGCGATGCATTAATCTCTTTGACTAAAATGGAAAAATACTGTATTTTTCCGTTTTTTTATTAATAGTTAAAGGAGCAAAATATATGAAAAAACGAGAACAATGGGGAACCCGGACAGGATTTATTCTTGCCGCCATTGGGTCGGCCATCGGCCTTGGCAATATCTGGCGTTTTCCCTATGTGGCCTATGAAAATGGGGGAGGGGCTTTTTTTATCCCCTACCTTTTTGCCATGCTGACGGCGGGTATTCCTTTTATGATTCTGGAGTTTGGGGTTGGGCACAAAATAAGGGGATCTGCCCCCCAGATCTTTGCCAGGCTTTCTTCCCGGTGGGAATGGGTAGGATGGTGGCAGATTCTGGTCTCTTTTATTATTTCCATCTATTATGTGGCCATTGTTGGCTGGTCAATCTCCTATTTTTTTCTGGCCTTTAACCAGGGATGGGGGCAGGACACCGGTGATTTCTTTTTTAAAACCTATCTTCAGTTAGCGGACAGCCCCCTTGAATTTGGCGGGATCCGGTGGCCCATTTTTGCTTCCATTGTTGCCGCCTGGGCCATTTGCTGGTTTGTGCTATTTAAAGGGGTGAAAAAGGGTATTGAAAAGGCCAGTAAAATTTTCATGCCCCTTTTATTTGTCATGATCCTGATTATTACCGCAAGGGCAGTCACTCTGGAAGGCTCTTTAGAGGGGCTGAACTGGATGTTTAAACCGGATTTTGGTGCCCTGCTCAATTTTAAGGTTTGGATGGCGGCCTATGGCCAGATCTTTTTCTCTCTGAGTATTGGATTTGCCATAATGCTGACATATTCAAGTTACCTGCCGAAAGAATCAGACATCACCAACAATGCATTTATCACCGCCTTTGCAAATTGTGGATTTAGTATTCTTTGCGGGGTTCTGGTGTTTTCCGTGCTGGGGAACATGGCCCTGAACCAGGGGGTGGGGGTTGATAAAGTGGTCACTTCCGGAGTGGGACTTGCCTTTGTGACCATTCCCAAGGCCATTAACAGTCTTCCCGGACCCGTTTTGTTTGGAACCCTGTTTTTCCTGGCTTTGATCTTTGCGGGTTTAAGTTCCATGGTTTCCATCTGCGAGGTTTCTGTGGCATCCCTCATGGAAAAATTTGATATTGACCGGAAAAAAGCGGTGACAATTTATTGTTTGGTCGGGCTTGTGTCAGGAACAGTATTTGCCACACATAGCGGCCTGTTGGTTCTGGATATTGTGGATCGATTTATCAATAACTTTGGGGTATTGGCGGCGGGATTGGTTGAAATTATTTTTCTTTCCTGGGTGTGTAAGTTGGATGTGATTCAGGATCATATTAATAAAACCTCTGATTTTGCCATAGGCAATTGGTGGGTTTTCTGTTTGAAAATAATCACCCCGGCGGTTCTTGGTTATATGAGCATTGCCAATCTCATCGGCGATATTAAAACTGCCTATGGCGGATATCCCATGAATTCACTCCTTTATTTCGGGTGGCTTTTGGTAATATCCATTTTGGTCCTAAGCTTTTTTTTCCAGGCAGACAGCCTGAAAAAAGCCAGAAAATAATTTGAAAAAATAAAAGAGGAGATAACAGATATGACAACATCTGCAATCGTTATGATGGTCCTTGGCCTTGGCGTTACCTGGGGTGGTGCTGCGGTCTGTATTGCCATTGCCATTCGGAAAAAAAATATTTAACCCAATTTATAGGGATTGCATTCGCAATATCCCACATAAAACCTGCCAATTCTCTGGCAATCGCTATTAAATTGGCAGGTTTTATAAAAAAAAAGATCCGCAGTCAGGAACTCCTATGAGGAATCATATCCCCTATCTTGACTGATATATGAAGAACCATCATTTCGCCATGGAGGCGTTTATGCAGTTGGAAACAGAACGAAACACAATTGTGCGTTTTGGGCTTAAACTGGTTGAATCCGGTTTGACAAGCCGCACGGGCGGTAATCTTAGCATCATTAACCGGGACACAGGACAGGTGGCGATCACCCCCAGCGGTATTGATTATGACATTTTACGGCCTGAAGATGTGGTCCTCACCGATCTGGACGGAAATATTCAGGATGGAGACTACAAACCATCCAGTGAGTTGGGATTTCACCTGTCAGTATACCATCAGCGACAGGATGTTCAGGCCATGGTGCACACCCATTCTCCCTATGCCACCACCATGGCCTGCCTGGGATGGGAAATCCCAGCGGTTCATTATCTTGTTGGCTTTGCAGGGAAAAAAGTTCCCCTGGCGCCCTATGCCACCTTTGGAACCCCTGAGCTGGCCCGGAATGTGGCGGAGAGCATCGGGGAGTACAACGTACTGCTTCTTGCCAACCACGGGTTGCTGGCTGTGGGCCGGAATATGGATGCTGCATTTGCTGCTGCCGAAGAGATCGAATTTGTGGCCCGGATTTATTACCAGACCCAAAGCATTGGTAAACCGGTTATTCTGCCGGAGGAAGAGATGGAAATCGTGGTTGAAAAATTCAAGAATTACGGGCCAAAGAAAATGAGCTGATGATCAAAATATAAAG
>JAFLJU010000302.1 GCA_022712835.1 Desulfobacteraceae bacterium | reverse complement strand
GAATCTAAAAAAATACCGGTCAAAGGAGATTTTGTGACCACGCATCCCCGCATGGCCGGGGCCAGGGTTCCGGTGAGGGGGCCTGTCATGAACATGAGATAATTGTCAGGCCCAAGGGGGTCTGTGCCGGGAAGAACATTTTCAAAAAGAAACTTTGCTCCGAATCCCTTGCCCCCGATATAGGCCTGTTTCAGCTCCTCGGGGACCGGGATAATATCAATGGATTCACAGGACAGATCAATCACCAGAAACTTATTTGTGTAGGCTGTCATCAGGCATCTCCTTTAAGGCTCTTTTTTGCAGGGAGAGGTTCCCCCTGGGGCAGCTCCTTTTGGACCAGTTCAAGCGCCCCAGTGGGGCAGGCGGCAACACAGAGTGGATCTCCCTGGCATAACTCACATTTATAGGCTTTCCGGGTTTCAGGATCGAAAAAGACCATCCCCACGGGGCAGTAGCGGACACAGGTGCCGCAGCCGATGCAAAGATTTTGGTCAATGCACACGATCCCCTGGTCATTTCTGTGGATTGCCTCTACAGGGCAGACCTTCATGCAATAGGCATTCTCACACTGGTTGCAAACCCTGGGCAGATGATAGAGGGCCTCGGTCTTACTTTCTATGACCAGGCGGGAAAGCCGGGGGTTGTATCCCTTGAACAGGTCAAAGGAGCAGGTAAGCTGGCAGATGCTGCATCCTGTGCATTTGTCAAAACGTGTATGGATAAAGGTGTTGATGGTCGCCTCCTAGGAACAATTTCGAGTTTAGGGCATATAAATATCACATATTAGGCATTATGCAAACCCTTGTTTTCGAAAAATCTTTGTGTTATGGTCGGCTCAAATGTCACCTATTATTTATTACATATTATGTAGCACAAGCCTTGTGTTCAACTTCGATTTGAAGGAAGGAACCTTCCCTTATGCTTAATGTCACAAATGTCACAAAAAAATTTGGAGAGCTCACCGCAGTCAACGATCTGAGCTTTAATGTTGCCAAGGGGCAGGTGTTTGGAATTGCCGGTCCCAACGGCGCCGGAAAATCCACCCTCTATAATCTGATCACAGGCCTTTACTCTTTTGAAGGCTCTATTTTATTCAATAAACGAGAAATCAGCAATCTTGCCCCCCACAAGATTGCAAATATGGGCATTGCCAGAACCTTCCAGATTCCCCAGACTTTTCCCAGCCTGAGTGTTGCCAAAAGCGTGAGCGTGGGAAACCATTTTGGTTCCAAGGATGGATTTGAACAAGACTATGTGGATCATATCTTAGAATTCACCGATCTTGCGGACAAGCAGGATGCCATGGCGGGTCAGCTTAATCTTCTGGACAAAAAAATGCTTATGATTGGCGCTGCCCTTGCCACCAAACCCGAAATTCTGATGCTGGACGAACCCATGGCAGGGTCCAATGCCAAGGAGATCTTAAAGCTCATGGATCTGATCCAGCGGATCAACCAGGAACTGAATGTCACCATTATCATCATCGAGCATTTCATGAAGGTTCTTACGGAATTGACAGAAGAATTATTGATCATAGAGACCGGCTCCCGGATTTGCTGCGGGGATCCGGCAAAGGTTACCTGTGATTCCCGGGTGATTGAAAGCTACCTGGGGGCCAACCTTGATTAAAGTAGAAGGGCTGAACGCCTATTACGAGGACTTTCACGTATTAAAAGATGTCTGCCTCAACGTGGAAAAAGGCCAGGTGGTTGTCATGCTCGGTCCCAACGGCCACGGAAAATCCACCCTTTTAAAATCGGTCTGCGGTCTGGTGGACAGGATCACGGGCAGCATTTCTTATAATGGTGAAAATATCGCTGGCTTGAAAGCGGAAAAATTGGTCAACCAGGGAATTACATATATTGCAGAGAACCGGGAACTATTTGGGGAAATGACCGTGCTTGAAAACCTGAAGCTGGGTGCCTATTCGCGGTCGGCCAGGCCCTTTGAAAAAAAAAACCTGGAAAAGGTTTTTTCCATGTTCCCCAGACTCAAGGACCGGCGGCCACAGCTTGCCTCCACCCTGAGCGGCGGGGAAGCAAGAATGCTGGCCATTGCCAGAGGGCTTATGTCCAATGCCTCGTTTCTGGCCATAGACGAGCCCTCTCTTGGGCTCCAGCCCAATCTTAGAGATGAGGTGGCCAACATCATCCGTCAGATCAACAGCCAGGGCATGACAATCCTGGTGGTGGAGCAGAACATTCCCCAGATTATAGAGCTTGCCGACACGATCTATGTGCTCGAAGAGGGACAGATCTCCTTTGAGGGTAGCCGTGAAGACGCCCTTTCCAATGATCATTTAAAAGAAATTTTTCTAGGCATGTAAGGGAGAAAATACAAATGCTCATTGAAATCATAGACGTTCTCATCAGCGGATTGATAAACGGCTCGGTATACGCGCTTATGGCCGTGGGGCTCACCCTGATTTACGGGGTATCCAAGGCCTTTAATTTTGCCTACGGATCTTTTTACAGCATGGGCGGTTATATTGCCTTTTTGCTGTTTGGTACGGCCCTGATAAATAACTATCTGCTTGTTTTCTGCCTGGCCGTCCCCCTGTTGTTGCTCTTCGGCTTTTTTATTGAAAAACTATTGGTGGCCCCTTTGAGAAAACGGGATGACTGGGAAATAAAGGTCATGATGATCACCCTGGGACTGGCCCTGTTTTTGGACAATTCCTTTCAAGTGGTCTTCGGTTCCCGCATGAAGTCATTGCCCTCCCTTCTGGAAGGCAGTTTTGAGGCCGGGGAGTTCATCATTGTTTACCAGGATGTGGCTATCTTTATTTTTTCCATCGGCGGGATTCTTTTGTTCCGCTGGTTTCTCAACAATACCCGGACCGGCATGTCGGTGAGGGCCGTGGCCCAGAATCCGGCCGGAGCCCAGATTGTGGGGATTCCCAAGGAATTTGTCTTTGCCGCCACCTTTGCTATCTCCACGGTCATGGTGGGCATGGGCGGTATTTTGCTGGCACAAAAATATTTTATCACCCCCACAGGCGGGTGGGATATCCTGGTCAAGGCCTGGGTGATCACCGCATTCGGCGGCATGGGCAGCATCAAAGGCAGTCTTTATGCCGCCTTTATCGTGGGATTGCTGGAAGCCTTTGTGGGATGGTATTTTGGAATGACCTGGACGCTCATTGCTTTATTTGCAGTGTTGTTGACAACCCTGGCGGTAAGACCCCAGGGACTTATGGGAAAATGGGGATAAATCAATGGACCACAAGCGCATCGCAATTTTGTTAACCTGTATCTGGACAATTGTCGCCATTCTGCCGTTATTTTTCGGTTCGACCAATTTCATCATGCACATTCTGATCATGTGCCTGATCTGGTCCGTGGTGGCCTCTTGCTGGGATCTGATCATGGGATTTGCCGGCATCTTTTCCTTTGGCCAAGTGGCCTTTTTTGTCATCGGCGCCTATTCTTCCGCCATTGTTTCGGCTAGGTTTGGCATTCCCCCTGTTTTTGCCGTTTTTATTGCAGGCGGCATTGCCGCCGTTTTCGGGGTTTTGGTGGGACTTCCCTGCCTCAAACTCAAGGGGGCCTATATCGCCCTTGTCACCTTTGCCGTACACATGATCCTGGAACCAGTCTTAAAAGGGGACATCGGCCGGGCTCTCGGCACCGGGGGATCCCGGGGGATTCTGACCATAGCTCCCATGAATATCTTCGGATACACCTTTTCCAGTTCAAACCCGGTTCCCTATTTTTATCTGATTTTACTTGTGGCAATCATCTGTTCGGTCATTATCTTCCTGGTCATCAGATCCCATTGGGGAACCGCATTTCTGGCCTTGAAAGATTCAGAGGAGTTTGCCACCTGCCTGGGGGTCAGTGCTTTTAAATACAAACTTCGGGTCTTTGCTTTGACCTCTTTTTTAACGGGGATGATGGGCGGATTCTATGCCCATTACGTGAGCATGCTCTCCACCCGCATGCTGGGAATTGACCTGTTTGTGACCCTTATGGTCATTCTGGTCATCGGCGGGATAGGCAAATTCCCCGGCGCCATTATCGGTGCCTTTATCACCATTGTCTTAAATGAGATGCTCTCTCCCATCGGGGCTTATCGTCCCATTATTATGGGAGCCATGGTGGTGGTCCTGGTCCTTCTTCTCCCGGACGGCATTGTCGGATTGGTTGAAAAAGTTTTTTCTAAAAAGAAACACAGATTAACCCATTAACTTAAGAAACAAAAACAAACAGAAACAAAAATTTTTAGGAGGTAAGATGAAAAAAAATTTAGCAATACTCTCGATTCTATTTTTCTTTTCTTTAATCGGCAGTCAGGTATGGGCAACCGAGACCATTAAAATCGGCGTGCCCCTTTCCATGACAGGACCCTATACCGATACAGGGGACAATTATTGGAAGGGGATTAAAATGGCTGTTGATGAAATTAATGAAGCCGGCGGATTGCTTGGCAAACAGGTGGAATCGGTCCGGTTTGACGCCCAGGAATTTGCACCGGAACGGGTGATGCAGGGAGCGGATTACCTTTGTGGAAAGCTCAAGGTTGATTCGGTCCATGCCGGCTGGGCTGGCTGGGGACAGGATGTTCGCGCTTACGGGAAATACACGGCACCTTTTTTTGCCGATGACGGATCCCAGGCAGCCGTGGATGTTTACCGCCAGGATAAAAAACAATACAATAATATCTTTCAGCTCACCGATACCGGCATCAACCAGGGCCAGAGCATGTTCAATGTTCTCATGGCACTGCCCTATGAATATCCCAACAAAAAAGTTGTGATCATCACAGCAGACGATGCCTGGGGCACGGAAGTCGGTGATACCCTTAAGGAAAATTTTAAGAAAAAGGGCTGGGACGTGGCCATGCACGAACTGGTTCCCTACGGCACCAACCAGTGGGGCCCTTTGCTCACCAAGATCCGGAAGATCAAACCGGCCATCATCCATGTGGAAATCGTGTCTGCCCAGGAAGTCATCACCTTTTTCCGGCAGTTCATGCGCAAACCCACCAACTCCATTTTAAGTTATGGTTATTCCCTGGTTCCCCGGGAAGTGGTGGACACCATGGGTAAAGAAGCTGATGGCCTTCTGGGTGAAGTGCCCACGGCCATGCCCACCCCAGAAGCCCCCACACCTGAAGCCCAGGCCTGGCTGGATAAATTTAACGGGATCTGGAACCATCTTCCACAAGCAGGTTCTTGGGCGGCTTATAGCGGCGTTAAAGCCTGGGCTGCAGCCGTGACAGCCATAGGAGATGAGAAAAAACACGAAGA
>JAFLJU010000123.1 GCA_022712835.1 Desulfobacteraceae bacterium | reverse complement strand
TTCTCTAACCCGGACGCATATTCTACCACTCCCGGTACATCCACTACCCGGCCAATATTGGCGCCGCAATGGCATACAAAGACGCCCACACGGGGTTCCTCTTGGGATACATCACTCTCGGTTGGGTAGACCCGGTCTCTGGCAAGATCCCCTCGACGGTAAGCCAACAACTGACTGCAAAGGGCATCGGCCCCGCTGGCACCCATGACCGATTCGGGGATATCGATGGGCCCCTGAAACGCGCCGCTGACAAAGATCCCCGGTCGCGTGGTTTCAATAGGATTTAATGGATTAGATTTGCAGAACCCGTGTTCGTTAAGCTCAATACCAAACTGGTCCGCCAATTTTTCTACGTTCTTCGGAGGGTTTAACCCCACGGCTAATACGACAAGTTCAAATTCTTCTTCTTTAACGCCGTCATCGGTTGTCGAATATCTTATGGAGACATTTTTAGTTTCGGGATTCTCTTTACCAATCGATACATAGCTTCTTATAAACTCAATTCCGGGCAGGTTTTCCGCCCGTTGATAAAACAACTCAAAATCCTTTCCAAAGGCACGAATATCGTTATGGAAGATCTTGGCCTCAAGATCCGCTTCATGATCCTTTGCCAGAATCACCTGTTTTTGCGTATACGCACAGCACACCCCGGAACAATAGCTGTTGCCGCCCTCGATCACCTGCCGGGAACCCACACACTGAATCCAGGCAATTTTTTGCGGATGCTTCTTATCCGAAGGGCGTCTTATCTCCCCCTCGTAGGGGCCTGTGGAACTTAAGATACGCTCAAAGTCAAGACTTGTGATCACGTTCTCCATGATACCGTATCCATAGTCGTTCCGAATCTTTGGATCAAACACCTCAAACCCAGGCGACATAATGATCGCACCGACATCTACCTGGATCGTATCTTCCTTCTGGTTAAGATCAATCGCTTCATTTTGACAGACACCGATACAAATGTTGCATTTTTCATCTTGAAGATAAAGGCAGGTTTCCGGGTCCACATAGGTAATCAACGGAACAGCCTGGGAAAAGTATATATGGACGGCTTTATTAAAGGATAAATTTTGATTAAACGCATCCGGAACCTTGACGGGGCAAACCTCTACACAGGTTCCACATCCTGTACATCTATCTTCGATGATATATCTTGGTTTTTTCGTCAGGGTGACCTTAAAGTCTCCTGCTTTGCCTTTTATATTCTCAACTTCAGTGTATGTCAGAATCTCTATATTGGGATGTCTGCTGCACTCGATAAACTTTGGTGACTCAATACACATGGAGCAGTCATTCGTGGGAAAGGTCTTATCAAGCTGGGACATCGTTCCACCGATGGCAGGTGCTTTATCAATCAGGTAAACCATGAACCCCGTGTTTGCAAGGTCAAGGGCCGCTTGAATCCCACTGATGCCACCACCGACAACCAACACATCTATTAGTTTATTTTCTTCGGGTCTATTAACAGGCAACCCTTCAACCGTTTCTTTTTCCAATTTTTTGTCCTTCTAAGATTTCTACGGTTTTCTAAATCACGTCTTGAACGATTTCTGTGATGTCTTTAACCTCTATGACATTGTCATAATCAAGGTTTAACCTGCTTTCCTCGAAATTGGTGATGCAATACGGGCAGGCCGTCACCAGGACCTCGGCCCCAACCTCCTTGGCTTGCTGCAATCTTAAGTCTGAGAACCGTTCCTCCTTGGGTGTATCCATCCAAATTCGGCCACCACCGCCACCGCAACAGAGACTATCCCTGCGCGAATCGGGCATCTCAACCAATTCCAGTCCCAAGATCCCCTTTAAAACGTCCCGGGGTTCATCATAGATGCCATTATGCCGGCCCATGTAACACGGATCGTGATACGTCACCTTCTTCCCATACTCTCCGGTCAGTTCAAGCCGTCCTTCATTAATAAGCTCGGCAAGGTATTGGGTAATATGGACAATCTCAAATTTGACCATGAATTCAGGATACTCATTTTTAAACGTGTGGTAACAATGGGGAGAGGAAACAATGATTTTCTTCACACCATTGTCAACAAATGTTTTGATGTTTTCCTTGGCCAGGCTTTTAAAGACATCCTCGCTACCTGTTTTCCGAATGCTTTCGCCACAACAATTTTCTTTCTCACCCAATATGCCAAAATTGACCCCTGCTTTTTTAAGGATATTGGCCGTGGCCTTGGCAATTTTTTTCATTCTCGGATCGAAACTGAGATAGCAGCCGACAAAATACAGCGCTTCCATGTCCTCGGTGAACGCTTTGACGCCCAGATCTTTTGCCCAATCCCCCCGTTTATTTCGATCAAACTGCAAGGGGTTGCCTTCGGAAATCAGACTCGCTCTTGCGGTACGGGCTGATTTAACCGACGCCGGAAATATCTCATATCCCGAAGCCACTCGGCGCAAAGATACGCCGACCTCTATCTGTTTGACACCCCGCGGACACCTATCTGTACATTTGCCGCAGGTCGTACATCGCCAGATGTCTTCGACTTCTATCTGTGTTAAACCAAACGTGGCCTCACGGATAATTTTTCGGATACTGAACGGCCTGACCTGGTTCCAGGGACAAACCGTGTCGCATAGTCCGCACTGAAAGCAAAACCTGAAGGCTTCTCCACCAGCCTCTGCTATTTCTTCTATAACTTCTTTGAAGGGGGCGACTGTTTCCACTGTATTTATTAATCCTCTTTTTTCAATATAGTAGTTAGCGCTTTGATAATCGAGAAAAAGTATCCACAACCTTCTTTTGCCCATGTTTTTTCACAAGGCACTCATAGGCCGTCTTCAACTCTATCTGATTCTGGGCTTCCAGTATTTCTTCCTCTGCCACGACCACTTCTCTTTCCGAATAGGTCAAGCAATCACGGCCACACATCTGGACACACATCGGTTCCTCAAGTGGGGGCACATCTTCACACATGTCGCACTTGAGAGGAAGACCCGAATCGGGTTCTTTGAACCAATCCCTCGATGGGCAGGAAGCTGGACAGAGAGCGCATTCCGAATATTCCTTGCCGTCGATCACATAATGATTTCGGCCGTTACATTCGGCTTGCGTATAGCCGCCAGCTCGAACCGGCACCCATTGATCGTTTCTCTCATCAATTACCACCTTGATCCGGGAGCGGGCCGGGTTAAAGTTACTGTATTTCGGTATGGCATGAAATGCAGCACAGGCCTTCTCACAGGCACGACACCCGTTGCATTTGCTCAGGTCTACTTTTATTTCTTTGATTATTTTTTTTGCCGGTTTACTCATTGCTGTTTTCACCTCCCGGACTATTTATTCTTGATATTGTAATCAGTTAGAGTGAAATTTTCAGCTTTACGGAAACTCACTTCTGCGTCTTTTGGCCTTCCTTCTGAGTAACATGATTGATCCTTGTAACAAATATCTTCATCTCCTTTAAGGATACCCCTCTTGATAAGTTCATCGGCAACATCATCCAAGCCTAATTTATCCAATGTTAATTTCGTAGGAACGCCTTGGTCGGTCCACCCCTTGAATTTGTAATATTCGCTAAGAAGCGTCTGCTCATTTTCCGGCTCCCTTTTTGCCCAGTGATCTTCCGGTGGCTTTTCGTCGGCTCTTTTCAATCCTCTACTCATATTGATAGCCCTGACAAGGTTCCTGTTTCTTCTGGCGACCTGCCACAAATCATCGGAATCCATATCGATTCCGGTGGCCAATTTGATAAACGTTGGTATGTTGTAAATATTATATGCGGAGCCGCCACCGAATTGACCTCTGAATGATGAACAAAAGGCGCAAAGGCCAAGGGCGTCATCAACATAGTGCATGGTTTCGTTCCAGTCACAAATATTAATAGCCGCTTCAAAGGATGGATGTGCACGTGGTTCCCATTCCATGAAGAATTTTTTAAACCTCTCGGGTGCCGACATCCATTCATCGACAAACTCTTGTCTCTCCGGAAGTTCTTTAATTGGATCCTGGGGATAAGAGCCCTCGGTCTGATTAATCGCCATCTTGTCGCTGGTGCAATACATGAGATAATAGGGATAATTCACTTTGCCCAGCTTAAGCGGTATCTGCTCGAATTTCTTGATTGTGTTATGATCATAGGCTTCGGCGCCATTGCCGATCTTACGGGCTGCCCGATAGACGCCATTGGCCAGAATATCCCCGATTCCTTCCCGCCGGACAAGTTTTTCAAGAAGATAGTAAAATCGATCGGCTGATTTTTCCGGAAAGTCAGGCAGATCCGTGTCATTTAAAATACCTGCTTCATAAAGTTCGATGGCAAAAGCGATGGTTTGTGGTGCGGCATAGTTATCTACACCGTACTCCTGGCTTAGGGCCATTATGTCGAAGGTAAAAGGAAGCTCTTCAAAAGCCGCCATATGCCAGGTGCCTTTTCCAAAGCATTTTAACATGAACCTTTGCCGTCCAGGGGGCTTAACCACGAGATGGCAGTTTTTCGGACAATTGTAGCAGCCTTGCAATCGGTCGCGGATTTTCAGAGTGTATTCCTTCCACCGGTCTTCTTGCTCCTGATGCCAGAAATCTTTTCTCCGGGTGCGTGAATTGCCCCAGGCAAAATTATTATGGTGCCAGGCATCGTTCCACTCGATTGCCATGAGATCCCCGTTAAATGGGCTTTCATGTATATCCTGATAGTGTTGGAGGCATGTTTTGAACAGTTCTTCAGGGTTGGCAACTTGAAAATCCTTTGTGCCGCGCACGGCGATCGCCTTCAGTTTTTTATCCCCCATAACCACCCCAACGCCTCGAGAGGCGGAGGCGTTATAGTGTTCTATGGAAGCCATGAAAAGTCTGTTTTCCCCGGCAAGACCGATTGCGGCCACTTGAATATCACGATCATTTAATTCATCTTTAATAGCATGCGCGGTTTCCTGAGCACCCATCCCCTTGAGGTGAGAGGCGTCCCGTAGTTCCACTTTGTCATTGTGTATCCACAAATATACCAAATCTTCAGCTTTGCCTCGAAGGACAATCTTATCGTAGCCAGCATGTTTGAGTTCCGGCCCAAAATAACCGCCGAAAATTGAATTAGAAAACATGTTCGTCTGGGGTGAAATGGTGTTGACCATGGTGCGGTTGGCTGCTGGTATAGGAGTGCCATCCAAAAGGCCTGCACTAAATATGAGCAAATTATCAGGAGAAAAGGCATCGGTCTCCGGACTCACTCGATCCCATATCAAACTAGCGGCAGCGCCATTACCACCCAGATAAAGTTTGGTCACTTCGGGGTCCGTTTCTACCCGCTCAATATTGCCCACAGTCAAATCGACTTCCAAATTAATGCCTGTCTCTCCATACCTCATAACATACCTCCTCCATGAACACATGACTGGTAAAGCCCTAGTTATCAAATGCCTGCTGCTATTTATAGGCAAATCCAGTCTTAATTTCTGGAAGCCTTAAGGTTGTACAAAAAAAATCCTCATCGCTAAAAACCCACTGATGCGCATGTGATATACACAACATACAGGAAAGTTATTTTCTATGTCAATAAAAAAAGGAAAAAAGATATTATTGTCTTGACCCTCACGTTGATAGGGGGTGGTATTCAGGTCTTGCCAGGCGTTGTTCACACTGTCAGGCAATTTTTCGGAAAGGACCGTCGGTTCTGATCAGCTCCGAAATTGGTTATTGACTAGCCTTGGACATGATTTTTCCGAACGTTCCGTCTGCTTTCATTTTATTCATGGCCACGGAAACTTTGGGCGCTAGCATTTTCCCGATATCGTTAGCAGGGAAAGCATAATAAACCTCCTGTTTTGATAAGGGCGTCGCTTGATCATATTGGATCTTATCAATTAATTTTAAATCTTTAAATGCCTGTAACCCTGTTTTTTCCTCAACAACAAAGGCATCTATCCTTCCTCCAACCAGTTTTTTTGCATTTATCTCATCGCTATCCACTTCTTCAATTTTAAAGCCTTTAGCTTCTCTAATTGATCGGGCATAGGGGTATCCTCTGGTAATTCCAACTTTTAAACCTTTTAAATCCTCCAGAGTTTTAATCATTTTACTGCCCTTTTTTGTAAAAACAAAATCCTGTTTTAAATAAATTGAATCTGACCGTTCAATTTTTGCTCCAGGCGGAAACATTACATCCAGAGCCGGAAATAAACCTACAATTTTTCCTTCCTGAAAGTATTTTTGTGTCCTGAGCGGAGGGTCAACCTTGATGACCACAGACAAACCAGCTTGTTTCGCGATTCCTTTAGTGAGTTCAACAAAGATACCATTCTCACCATCAATTACCATCAAAGGGATTGGAAATGACCCAAAAACAAATTCTTCAGCGACCACTTGAGTTGGAATAAAAGCAAAACTAAAAAACATACAAGTCAATAGGAGAACTAATTTTTTCATTTTAAAACCTCCACCTTTTTAGAATTTAATTGCATATCATATATATTGCACTTCTTAAAAAACCACTTTTCCTTAATAAAGAGGCCCCCTTTATTTTTATAAAACCGGATTTACTACCACGAGAGATTCCATTTTATTTTCTAACAAATTTTACGGTGAGACAATTTCTCATAGTGTCTTTATATATTTTTTTTGATTTCCTTTTCTTTATCCCTTTGCCTGATTGCCGTTTGCTATATTATAAACTGATCCACAGCGTTTTTAAGCTCTTCGGATAATATACTCAATTCATCTGCGCTAGTGTTGATCTGTGCACTGTCATTTGACATTTCGTTTGAGGACTGATTCACATCTGCTATATCCTTTGCAATTTCATTTGCCACGGTTGAGCTCTGTGTCACATTGTGTGTCACGGCCTCAATTCCCAAAGCGGCTTGATTAACATTAGAAGCGATTTCTTTTGTGGTTGCAGACTGTTCTTCCACAGCTGCGGCAACAGTATCTATCATTTTATTAACACTTGAGATCGCATTGGTAATCTCTACTATTTCTGAAACCGTTTCTTTTGTGGAATCCTGGATGTTCTCTATTTTTGCTTTTATTTCTAAAGTAGCTTCAGCCGTTTGTTGTGCCAGGCTTTTAATTTCACTTGCAACAACTGCGAATCCTTTACCGGCGTCCCCGGCCCGAGCAGCCTCAATCGTTGCATTTAATGCTAAAAGGTTTGTCTGTTCAGATATATCATTAATGGTTTCCACAACCTTCCCAATCTCCTGGGCAGATTTGCTTAGAGTATCAATTTTTTCAGATGCATTTTTTGTTTGCTCAACTACCTGATTGCTTGTGATTCTTGTGTTTGCAGTATTTTTTGAAATCTCATTAATCGTTGAGGTCATCTCTTCTGCGGCCGCCGATACCACACTTATATTTGCTAAAGATTCCTCAGCTGCGGCGGCTACAGATGACATATTGGTGCTCATTTCCTCTGCGGCGACTGCGACGCTATTGGATTTATCAGACAAATTTTGGGTTTCCAGGGACATTTTATTAGAAATACCTAAAAGATCGCTGGAAGAGCTGTTAAGATTTTCAGAATTCCCTGAAATATCGGTGATAATCTCCTGGAGTTTTTTAACAAACAGATTAAACCCTTTTGCAAGATCTCCTATTTCATTTTCCGATATTATTTTGAGGCGTTTTGTCAGATCCCCTTCGCCCTGAGCAATATTATTGATCATTTTAACCGTATTATTGATGGGGTTTGTAACAATAAATTTAAGGCATAAAACAATAGATGCAATCAATGCAACAATAATACACATCGTTACAAATATTTGAATTTTAATGGCTTTGCTGATACTTTTTGCAGCGATGCTACTAAAGTCAATAATACTTTGCTCGATCTGTTTTTTCTTTTTCCCAATCTCATTTCGAACAAGTTTATCTGTGTAGTAAAACTTAACTATCCCAACTTTTTCCCCATCATGGAGGGAATCTTGACTAAAGAAAAATTGTTTATTTAATTTTATTGTTGAAGGGATGTCTGTCCCTGTAGAAATTCCAGAATCATTCCATGCTGCCGCAAACTCCTTGTTATCAGCATCAAAAATCTGAATGGCGACGATACTGTCAATTTTTACGAAATTTGCCAGTAGCCCTTTCAGGCGACCCTGATCAAAATTATAAATGAAAGATTCCGCTATACTGCTGCATATTTCCAAATTAATTTTTGTATTTTCCCTGACTATCTGATTTTGTGTGGATGTGTATTTCTTTAAATCTTGACTTTGGGATTGAGTAAAACGATCAATCATAAGTTGAGATAACTTAGATTGAAGGTTAATTGAAATAATACTGCTGATACCAAGTAGGACGAGGACAATAATACCTGAAATTATAGACGTTTTAAAAGAAATTCCAATTCGATTTTTTTGACTCACCGTCATTTTTATAACCTCCCAAATTGACAAAAAAAAACCCTCATCTCAAAAAATTACTGATAAACAAGTGATATACAAGCAAGTTGACTTCTATGTCAATAAAAAAAAGTAAAAAAGCCCCTCTCGGTCTTCAAGATAGTCTTACGATTGTTTATATTTTTTTTTATTACCCCCTCACTTTTTGGGATCTTACATTTTTTTGATATAATGTCAGAAATAATTGATAAATAAGTTCAAATAATTTATGGTTCAAGGTCGATAAATGACGTTGAACCATAAATTTATTTTGGGGTATTAGACTATGGAAAGAGCAATGCTCTGGTTTAAGTGTGCTGCCATGCATGATCCTGTGCGGCCCGTAATCAAAAAGCAGGCACAGATTGGCTGGGAAGCAAAGAATCGCCAAGTGGATCTGATTATTGAAGGCCCTTTAAAGGGAGATGAGCTTCTAAAACGTATGAATGGATGGTTTACTACAGACGTTTATAAGGCGGTTGAAATTTTTAAGCAATATGGCAAATTAAAGGTTCTGGATGATGTTGACCTTGTCATCGAAACAAAAGATTTAGCCCAACTTGCGGAACTTTCAAAGCAGCTTTATGAAATGTTTAGGGAAGAGGCCTGGGTCGAGATAATCCCCCGTAAAAAGCTTGCCTGATTGCTAAAAAACAAATCAACCCTTTAAAAGTGATACATTATGGAAGTCCAACAATTAATGAAGCAAAGAAAAAGCGCAAGAAACTACCTGGAAAAACCGGTCTTGCGTGCCGATATTGAAGATGTGATCCGGTGTGCGGGAATGGCCCCTTCAGCCATCAACCTGCAACCCTGGGAATATGTTGTCACCTATGGTGAAGAAAAGGACCGGTTGATCCGTCGTCTTAAAAAAGTTCACGCTATGAAAAATGTTTCTTGCGGACCAGGGACTTCAGAACCGTTACCAGAAAAATTTTCAAATCGAAGCCGAAAGGCTTTAAAAGTGATGAACCCTCAGATTGAAAAATTGAATATCCCGTTTAATCAGTTCATTGAAGAGGGAAGCTGTTCTTTTTATGGTGCCCCTGTTGCCATTCTTGTTGTGATGGATAAAATTTTCCCAAAATTGCGATACCTGGATGTAGGATTGTCTGTGTCCTATCTATTGCTTGCCGCTGAACAAAAAGGTCTTTCAACCTGTCCCATCGGACTCATTACTGAATATGGCAATGATATTAAAGATGTCCTAAATATTTCCGATGAAAAAGAAGTTCTGTTGGCCATATCTCTTGGATATGCGGATGAAAATGCACCCGAGAATAATTTTAAACCTGACCGGGAACCCTTAAGCGAAATTTTGACCTGGTATGAATAATTAAATCAAAAGAAAGCCAAAACAATGATTGTCAGAAATATAAATGATAAAGAAGTACTTGAAACCACGTATCGTGCCCATGGGGGTGCAATTGCCCAGATGATTCTTGATCGCAGGACCTTGGAAGAACTTGGATTTCTCGCGATTGCCAGACTCGAACCCGGTAAAATAATTGAGTCCCATGTTGATCCCATGGAAGAGATCTATTTTGTCGCAAGCGGAACCGGAATCATGCAAGTGGATGATGATAAACAGCAGGTCAATCCCGGAGATGCCACCTGGATACCTGTGGGGTCTGCCCACAGTCTTGTGAATAATGGTATAGAACCTTTGGTTATTTTAGTGATTGCTTCGTCATGGGAAAATAAATAGTAGAACGAAATACAAATCAGGGGGCGATGAGAATCTGATCCTTAAAATTTTCAGTCAAGCAGATAGAGAGTTCTGCTGCTCTGTCATCGTTTTTTAATTCGACCATGAGTTCCCCGTTTTCCCCGACCAAGAGTTTTCCATATTTTTCCACAACATCTGCCACAAGAGTTGGCTCAACCGTCCACCAGCCACGGGTGCGCATCAATAGTTCTTTCCCCTTTAATTTCCGGGGAGTAACAAGATCAATATCCCTGAACCATGAGCTCCAGCCAATCTGTGGAGCTTCCTTTAGAACCGGACTGACTGGATCATGATAAATGCGGCACCGCCCAAATAATCTTAGCCGAATCATTTGTGAGCCTCCTGAACCAGGGTTAAGAGTTCCTGGTTTCCAGACGGCTCCATAGACGAAACCTTCAACCCACAGGTTTTAAATGCCATATACTGACAAAGTTCAAATAGTTCAAACATCATACTTTCGTCAAGGCGTATTCCTTTTCTCGCAGCCCTGGAACAGGATTTTTCATAAAGATTAAATCGGGTATCCCTGGCTGTTCGGAGCCTTGAATCAAATAAAGAGATGTCTGAACGCTTTATCAGTGCAGAATCCAAAGCCTCCATCCGGGAAAAATATTTCCGGGCGCCTTGAACGTTTGGGTCATGGCCAAAATCATCTGATGCAGTCATGTTCACTATTGAGTTTTCCTTTCTATTTGGTAACCGAATAATAAAAGTTGTTCCTTTACCTGGTTCCGATGAAACGGTCAGTGTTCCTTACCACATAGTCACGGCGCTTGACCACACCAAAGACTGTATTTTTTTCATAGTTTCTCCGATATTGTAAATCCCGGTTAAGGCTGATTTCCTCGTTTGCAATTCTACTCCGGGAAGCAAAAACACTGTTGGATTTTCCTGGGCTGCCGGGCCTAAAAGTTGACAAAAACAGGGGTATCTAGTATTTCATGGGCTAACTCTTTTCAAGGCGGGAAGAACCTTATTATTAATAGAGAAACAGGACCTAATATATGAATGAAAAAAAGCCGGCAAAATCGACCAATATCTTGATTTTAGGGCTGGGGGGCGTTGGCTACTATCTGGCAAAACGCCTCGTCCATGAAGGGTATGCCATCACCGCCATAGAGCCCGACGCCGAATTGCTTCGCCATGCCGACGGCAATATAGATGCCCGTCTGGTCCAGGGCAATGCCATGAGTATCGAATGCTGGAAGGAAGTGGGCGCTTCAAAAATGGATTATCTCATTGCGGTTACCAACAATGATGCCGTAAATATGATGAGTTGCCAGATTGCCCATCGTTTTGGAATTCCCAAGAAAATTGCCCGGGTTCGCTCCACGGAATTTGGGAGTAAAAATTCCCTCATGAGTGCCGAAGATCTTAAAATAGATCTAATCATTCACCCGGAAGAGCTGGCTGCCCAGGAAATTTTCAGACTGATAAATCTTCGGGCAGGAAACGACATCATTGCAGTTGCCAAAGGACAGATACAGGCCATGGCCACCCGCATCCATGAAAAATCTCCCCTTGCCCACCGGAAACTGAAGGATATCTCCCAGGAATATAATGATTTCCCCTTTAGAGTGGTTGCCATGACCCGGGGGATCACCACCATGATCCCCAGTGGAGAGGATGAACTATTGCCCCAGGACCAGGCCTTTTTCATGGCTGCCAATGAAGACCTGAACCGATTAATGGCCCTGACAGGGGTTGAGCAGCAAACCCGCCATCGGGTGATGATCATCGGCGGGGGACTTGTGGGACGCCGCCTGGCTGAGCTATTGGGAAAAACAGTTGCGGTCAGGCTTATTGAAAAGGATGAAGCGTCAGCAAAGGAACTCGCCTTTACCCTGAAACATGCAGAGGTGTTAAATGGCGACGGGTCGGATTCAGATCTGCTGGTTTCAGCCGGATTGCTGGAAATGGATACCTTCATCGCTGCCACAGGAGAAAACGAAACCAATATCATGACTTGTGTGCTGGCCAAGCATTTGATGACCTCACACAACACCGACAAAAAAGGCAATCAATCTAAAAAACAGACAAAATGCATCGCGCTGGTAACAAAAGAAAATTATGTGGTGCTTGCGGCAACAATGGGGTCGGATATTGCCATGAACAAAAAAATCCTGGCCTCAAACAAAATTCTAAAATTTATCAAAAGAGGGGAGCTGATTTCCGTGGCCCACCTCCATGGATTTGATGCGGAGATGGTGGAAATTGTTGCAGCCCCCGACTCACCCATCACCCGTAAGCCCCTTTCCAAACTAAGTTCTTATTACTCCAATAAACTAATGATCGGGGGCATCCATAAGGACGGGGTATGGCAGGTTGCCGTCGGGGACACCCAGATTCAGGGTAATGAACGGGTGATTGTGGTCTGCATGTCCCAGCACCTGAAAGATGTCCAAAAATTATTCCTGGCTTAAATTATTCCTGACCTGATCAGGGCTACTTCTGCCAGAAAGAAGGGTAAAAAATAACCAGGGCGGAAAACATTTCAAGCCTTCCTACCAGCATGTTCCAGGATAAGAACCATTTGCCGACATCGGAAATAAAGGCAAAATTCTGGGAGGGACCCACCCCGCCGAACCCAGGGCCAATGTTCATCAGGGCGGAGATCACCGAACTCATGGCAGTGGTGATATCCATGGTATTATCCACAAGGGTCATGAAACACCCGCCCCCCAGGATCAAAAAGATATTCACGATAAAATAGAAAATTGCCAGGTGGATGATCTGGGAGTCCACGGGCCGCTGGTTCAAATGAACCGACACCACCGCCAAGGGCTTGAAAAAAATCTGTTTTATGATGGCAACACCAAACTTAATGATCAGAATATAATGAACAATTTTGATACCACTGGTGGTGGATCCGGCACAGGCCCCGATGAAGCAGACCACATAGAGAAACATCTGTGCTGACTGGGGCCATAGCTCATAATCCGCCGTGGTAAATCCAGTGGTGGTGAGAATTGAAGTGACCTGAAAAGTGGCATAGCGAATGGAATCAATAAAATTATAGGTATTTTCCTTCCATAGGATCAATGCGACAACACCGCAAAAAAAGAACATAGCCCATAGGTACCAACGCAATTCCGTATTGTTTTTTATCACCCGCCAATTGCCCTGCATCACGTGATAAAAAATCATAAAGGTCATCCCGCCTAAAAACATGAAAAGGGTGATGACCCAATCGAAATAGGCATTGTTATAATGACCGATGCTGGCGTTATAGGGCGAATAACCAGAGGTGGAAACCGTTCCGAATGAATGGCATAGAGAATCAAAAATGGACATACCACCAAAACACAACAAAAGGGTTTCTAAAATATTGAGACCAATATAGATCCCCCAGAGCCAGACCATGGTATCCCGGTTCCTGGGGATAAATTTTTCCCTGGTGATGACCTGGCCGGGGCTGGACTCAGCCCGAAATATGCGCACCCCTCCCATCCCATGGGGCAAAAAGATAATGGTCAGGGTTAAAAAACCCATCCCCCCCAGCAAATGGGTTTGGCTCCGCCAGAACAGCAACCCGTGGGGTAGTATTTCAATATCCGTCAATATGGTGGCCCCGGTGGTGGTATAGCCGGACATCATCTCAAAAAAAGCATCGGTAAAGGAGGGAATAGATCCATGGATCATATACGGCAGGCTGGAAACAGCGGAAATTAAAATCCATCCGAAAAAAGCGATGAAAAAGCCGTCCTTTATGTTTAACTCGTTACACCGGCGAAAAGACCGCCACAAAGGATAGCCCAGCCCAATGGAGACAAGCCCTGTGATACCGAGGGCATAGAGGTCGTTCTCACCGTAATACAGGGAACAGATGATGGGGGATACCAGGGAAACACCAGTGATGATCAATAATTTCCCCAGAACATTTGCAATAGTTTTGTAATTCATTCAATATCCAAATTTAATTTGCGGGGTGGTCGGTTAGCTCACTCCTGTGATAATATAACCCAGAATCCACAGAATGAAATGGTGCTACCCTCAACCAGTCTTGTTGCCGGGTGAGACTATATGACCTGTTACAGTGGCATCCAGGGATATTTTGGTTCCGTTTGAGTAAGGAACTGTAAAACCGGGAGCAACAATATATTCTTGGTCATACGGCTGAAGGAGCTAACCGACCACCCTGTTTTAGTTTTAAAGTAAATCAATCCAAGGCGACAATCAAACAATACCCGAAAACCCACCTCGGAATCAACCCCATTCATGAACTACAACTCCCGAATCCGGTCAACCGTGAGTTGCCACAGCGGACCTGAGGTGATCGGGATTGCCGTTTATGGTGAAAAAAACCCATTGATTAAAAATTTACTTTTTTCTAAAAAAGCATTGCGCCTGATACACAAATGTGTCACATAACCCCCCAGAATAAATATGCTCTGAACCTGTTGACATTGGACCATTTGCAATGAAAAATTTTACCCATTCCCTTCTGGACCGGGACAACCTCAATCTTGTCCTGGACAACCTGAAATTGGGCGTTATTGCCCATACACCTGAACGCATCATCACGGTTTTTAACAAAGAAGCCGAGAAAATCACCGGCTATTCAAAAGAGGAAGTGATCGGACAGGATTGTCATATTGTTTTCCAGACACCCTTTTGCGGGTCCAAGTGCTCTTTTTGCGAAGAAACACCGAATTTAACCTCGGAAACCAAAGAATACCCGGTCACCACCATCACCAAAAATGGGGAAACCCGTCATCTTCAAATGACCGTATCTGCCATCATTGACAATTCCGGCATTTTTAAAGGGGTAATTGCCTCTTTCAAAGATATGACCGAGACCATAAGCCTCTCCCTCCGGGCGGAAAACCTGTCCAACTTTGCTGGCATCATCGGCAAAGACAAAAGCATGCAGGATATTTTCCGGCAGATCCGGGATGTGGCCCTGTATAACTATCCGGTCCACGTATCCGGAGACACCGGAACCGGCAAGGAACGAGTGGCCTACGCCATCCATGATATCTCCGCCTATGGTACCGGGGCCTTTGTGCCGGTAAACTGCGGTGCCATCCCCGAGGGGATTGTGGAAAGTGAATTATTCGGGCATGTAAAGGGGGCATTTTCCGGGGCGGTGAAAGAAAGAAAAGGTCGCTTCGAACTGGCCCACAAAGGCACCCTCTTTCTGGATGAAATAGCGGAACTTCCCTTAAAAACCCAGGTAAAACTTCTCCGGTTTCTCCAGGAAGGCTCCTTTGAAAAGGTGGGGGGGGAGAAAAAAGTATCTGTGGATGTGAGGATTATCAGCGCCACCAACAAAAACCTCAAGGAAGAAGTTCGCCAGGGCAGGTTCCGTGAAGACCTTTACTATAGGCTCAATGTCATCCCCATTCACCTGCCCCCCCTGCGGCAACGCCAAAGTGATATCCCCCTTCTGGCAGCCCATTTTCTAGCACAAGCCGAGCAGGAAAGCGGGAACAAGGTGCCGGACCTATCTCCTGAAGCCCTGATTGCCATGATAGACTACCACTGGCCAGGCAATGTCAGGGAATTGAAAAATGTTATCCAGTTTTCCGTGGTACGGTCCAGAGGCGACAAAATTCTGCCCTCGGACCTGCCCACGGATATTGCAGGAGAGACCCGCCCCCCTGTGAGCTCTCCTGACCTTCCCCCCATGGAAATCCCCCTGATCCGGGGAAAGCTGACCATTGAATCGGTCAAAACCGCCCTGATAAAAACCGGGGGAAACAAGTCAAAGGCCGCCCGGGTACTTGGGGTAGGCCGGGCAACCCTTTACCGATTTCTCACCCAGAACGAAACACTTAAGGACTATGCCGATCGTTTTTAATCCCCCGGCCACAGATCCATTCCGCCAGATTTGGTCACATGGAAGACCGGCAAAAAGTTTTACAAATTTAATGTAAGCCCCTTGCCGGTCTCGCCCAGACAGTCGCTCAGAACAGATTTCCGCATTGACACCCCCCCACTTTGTGGTATATGCTAAATTTGTTTATGTGCATTAACCAAAACATATTTGAGAATAGCAACCATGGACAACATTAGCTTCAAAGAAGTCAGATCAAGATTGGCCAAAACCCAGAAAGAACTGGCCCAGCTTCTCGGCATTTCCATAAAGGCGATCCACAGTTATGAACAGGGCTGGCGCAGAATCCCCCACCACGTTGAACGTCAGCTTCTGTTTCTTGTTTCCCGGGTGATAAGCACAGACAAACCCAATGGCAAATGCTGGGATATCATGAAATGCCCGGAAGCCAAGCAGTCAAAATGTCCGGCCAGAGAATTTAAAGCCGGAGATTTGTGCTGGTTCATCAACGGCACCAAATGCTCTGGAGAAGCCCACAACTCATGGGAAGATAAGATGGAAGAATGCAGGAGCTGTGGTGTTTTTATCAAATCCTTTGAAAATGAGAAGGGAATTGCAACCAATGGATGAGTTTATAATTGATAGTGCCGCCTGCCACACAGACAGGGAAACCATTTTGGGCCATCGCCAGGAACTGCCAAAGGTGATTGATCAGATCATGGCATCCATGAATGATGAAAACTGTTTTGCCCACATCGGGGATGAACCCATCCATTTTAACACCTCGGTCAAGGAGATGATTGATAAATTCAGGGAAATCCTTTTTCCGGGCTATTTTGCCATGGAAAAAGTGGACTCAGCCAACCTTCTTTATAATACCGGCCAGGCCGTTTCCCAGCTTTATGATATCCTCTCTAACCAAATTATCCATGTATTGCGCCATGATTGCCTTCGCTATGAACTTCAATGTTCAGAATGCGAGCCACGGGGCAATGGGGTCGCCCTGGAAATCATCCGGGCCATTCCAAATCTACGCCGGTTGCTGGCGCTTGACGTAAAAGGGGCCTACGAAGGAGATCCTGCCGCGAAGAGCCATGATGAAGTTATTTTTTCCTATCCAGGCCTCTATGCCATCACGGTCTACAGGGTCGCCAATCTTCTTTACAAATTCAAGATTCCCCAGCTGCCCCGGATCATGGCCGAACATGCCCACAGCCTCACCGGCATCGATATCCATCCAGGCGCCGCCATTGGCAATCGCTTTGTCATTGACCACGGCACGGGTGTGGTGGTGGGGGAAACCTCTGTCATTGGCAACAATGTCCGAATCTACCAGAATGTCACCATTGGCGCCCTGTCCCTGCCCCCGGATGCAGGGGAGAAACTCAGGGATGCCAAGCGCCACCCCACCATTGAGGAGGATGTCATCATTTACTCCGGTGCCACCATTCTTGGGGGAGACACTATCATCGGTGCCCGGTCGGTTGTGGGAGGCAATGTCTGGCTGACCCATTCGATTCCACCAGATACCAAAGTCTTTATGGAATCTCCCCACCTTATCTATAAGAACCAAGAAAATCAAAAGGAACACCATGAAACCTCTGCCTGATATTACGAAAGCCTGCGGCAACACCCCCCTGGTCTTTCTGGAGAAAGCCTCCAGGGAATGCGGCGCAAACCTATATGGCAAACTTGAATATTTCAATCCCATGTCCAGTGTCAAGGACCGCATCGGGCTTGCCATGATTGAAGATGGGATCAAAACCGGAAAAATAAACAAAGATACCACTATTGTGGAACCCACATCCGGCAATACCGGCATTGCTCTTGCCTTTGTGGCAAGGGTGAAAAATTTAAAATTGGTATTAACCATGCCCGATACCATGAGTTCCGAACGCCAGCAATTGCTCAAACACCTGGGAGCAACGCTTGTGCTAACCCCCGGCGCCAAGGGAATGAAAGGTGCTATTGCAGCCGCCCAAGAACTTGTGGAAACCACGGCCAATGCCTATATGCCGGACCAGTTTTCGAATCCGGCAAACCCTGAAATCCACCGACAGACCACGGGTCCTGAAATTTGGGAAGCCACCCAGGGCAAGGTGGATATTTTTATTGCAGGCGTGGGCACCGGAGGAACAATCACCGGGGTTTCAGAATTCATAAAACAGAAAAATCCATCCCTTTTATCCGTTGCCGTGGAGCCTTCCGACTCACCAGTTATCTCAGGAGGTGCCCCCGGTCCCCACAAAATCCAGGGAATCGGGGCAGGATTTATCCCGGCCAATTTAAATACCGCCATCCTTGATAAGATTGTCCTGGTTAAATCGGAAGATGCCTTTGCCGGGGCAAAACAATTGGCAAAGGATCATGGGATTCTCTGCGGGATTTCATCGGGGGCTGCCTTTCATGCCGCCAAACAAGTGGGAAAGGAAAACCGAGGCAAAACCATTGTATTTATTGTTTGCGACACGGGTGAGCGGTATATCAGCACCGATCTTTTTACCATCTGATCCCCGGGCGGTTGCCAGGATTTTTGCCAAGACTTTTGCCAAGACTTTTAATTGATCGGTTCAGGATTGTTATAATTATAATTGTTTCAATTAAGATTGTTTTATCAACAGTTCCTGAACCGGGCTCTTGCTATCTTCAATACTCTTTTTAAGCGCTTTTTGACTAAATGGAACCCGCCGGAGGGATACATCCACCTGGCTTTGCTCCATTGTCACAATGGCATATTCTGCGTGTGCCATTATTTCTGGCGGACAGTCCCCCACAAATTCCTTAAAGGGGAATCCGACACTTCCCGGATTCACAATGAGATTTCCCTTGTGCTGACGAAGCATTTGAATATGAGTATGACCTCCTGCCATCACCAAGGAAGTATGGCCATCCAACATCTCATCCACTTCATTTGCAGGGGTGGTCGATAAAATGTTTTCCAGATAATCCCGGGGAGATCCATGAAAAAATACCAGTTTGTTGTCTTTGCTGTCATTGATTTCCATGCAGATCTGAAATGTCCGGATAAAATCCAGATCTTTGGTTGACAATTGCGACCGGCACCACTCAATCGAATCAACAATGACGGGAACATCCGTATAAGAATGAACCAGGGGGGGATCTATCATAAAGGCATCATGATTTCCTAACACACAAGGGCAATCAAGATCTTGTATCATTTGCAACACCGCGACCGGAAGCGGTCCCAAAGCCACGACATCCCCGAGACATGCAATCTGATCGACACCCGCTTTTTTTATATCTTTGAGAACAGCCTCTAATGCAACTTCGTTTCCATGAATGTCAGAAATAAGGGCAATACGCATCTGTTGAACATCTCCTTAACCAAACTTAAGGGCTATAAAAAAGCACACTTGTGTTGCTATCCATCAGTCAATTGGCATAAGAATGTATAATAGACAAGGCCCATGAGTCAAGAGGTTGAATCAGGATTTCAGCAATCCCCTCTCCTTTAGCAAAGGGATGGGGTCCACGATGTGCTTGGGGAACCATTTTTTCTGATTCCCCGCCCCCAGAGCCATGGACAGCAGTTCTGAAAAATGGAAGGCAGGGATGGGATTTTTCAGGGCACACCGGATCTCCAGGTTGAGATGGCACATGGCGCAGGCGGTGACCAGACATTCGGCCCCGGCATCCATGGCCCGGGAAATGATCTGGGTCACCACTTTTTCGGCAAGCTCAGGTTTGGCAACGGACAGATAGGTACCGCAACACTGGGTCTCATACCCATGGGAAATCACATCAGCGCCTAAGCTTGCCAGAACCTCTTCCATGAGTCCGTAATGGGAAGGTTCCCGTCTTAAATCCGGGGGCATGGACAGCATACACCCATAGTAAGGCGCGACTTTGATACCCTTCAACCGTTTTTCAGGATTCTTTATATAATCTTTGAGCTGAACCCGTTTAAAGAGTTCAAAAAAATGAATAATTTCAAGATTGGGGTCAAAGGATCTGCCCCAATCCTGTCTATATTTTTCCTGGAGATCCGGATCATTCTTCAATTTAAGATAGGATTGTTTTAAACGGATCAAGCAGCTGGGGCAGGCAATCAGCAGGGGGTAGCCCTCGGGCGCCAGGGAAAGATTTCTCAGGGGCAGATTCCTTGCCACCTCATGGTTGATGCTATGGGCAGACGAGGAGCCGCAACAATTCCAGTCATCAAGCTCTATGAGCTCAATGTCCACCATCTCGCAAAATTTAAACAATGAATCTGTATTTTCATGCCCGGAGGCCTTGAGAGAACATCCGGGAAAAAAGGAATAGGTCGTCTTTCCCATTTCAGCGATCCTTGTAAGAAGCTATCTATTAATCTATTATTACGGATATTTATGGCGGACATTTTTTTTACGGCTTTTGGCCAAATATCTTTTCAAGGGCTTGTTTGTCCTTGATTTTAGAAGGGGTCAGATCCAGTTTTCGTTTTTTCAGCATTTTCAATCCAACACCCATATCGCTTAAAAAATCACGTTTTTTAAGCTTGTACCGCATCATGATTTCTAACTTATGAGTCCGTCCATATTTTTCAACCGTCTTCAAAACTTCGTTGTGGAAACTTAGGATATCGGGTTCTGCAATATTCACTCCGGTTGCCAATGCTTTAGCCCGGAGGCCGTCCATAACCGCCGGAATATCAATGGCCATGGGACAAAAGCTGCAACAGGTGTTGCAGCCCACACACACCCAGATGGTGGACGATTCCAGGGCCTGTTTTTCCAATCCCATCTGAACCAGACGCAACAGCACATTGGGAGGATAGTCCATCCCCTCCACAAAGGGGCAGGCATTGCTACAGGTCCGGCAATGCAGACAGGTGTTAAACCGAACACCTGTCTGATTCTGAAGAGATTCTGCCAGGTCCCCATGCCCTTTTTTCAGTTCGATCATATAACTTTGCCATCTTTCCAGAAGGGGGACATTCCCCTTAATTTTTCAATGGTAGGCGCCAGGGATGTAACGATAAGATCCATCTCCTGTTTTGTATTATAATGGGACAAGGAGAACCGGATGGTGCCGTGGGCAGATTTAAAAGGGACTTCCATGGCCATGAGCACATGGGAGGGATCCAGGGAGCCCGAAGTGCAGGCAGAGCCGGAAGATGCGCAGATACCGTCCCTGTCCAAAAGCAACAGGATGGATTCACCTTCCACGGCATCAAACCCTATGGACAACGTGTTGGGCAATCGATTATCCAATACCCCGTTTACCGAGGTGGCGGGGATTTTTTCCAGCAACTGAGTCTGTAGGTAGTCCCTTAATTGCCTGACCTGGGTATTCATCTGTTCTAAATTTTGTTTGGCCAGCTCACAGGCTTTGCCAAGGCCGATGATAAAAGCAGTATTTTCCGTGCCGCCCCTGCGCCCGTCTTCCTGATGACCGCCAATGAGATAAGGAGAAAATTTGAATCCTTTCTTCACATAGAGAACACCAATCCCCTTGGGAGCATGGATCTTATGGCCGGACAGGGAAAGCATATCCACCCCGGTCTTTTTCACGTCAATATCTAACTTGCCAGCGGCCTGGACCGCATCCGTGTGAAACAAGATACCCTGTTCATTAGCGCGTTTTGCCACTTCTTCAATGGGGAAGATGACCCCGGTCTCGTTATTGGCCCACATAAGGGAGATAAGGGCTGTATTCTCAGACATACTATCATACAAAACCTGGGTATTTAGCTGACCTTTTTTATCAACCGGTACAAAGGTAACCTCATATCCTTGTGTTTTTTCAAGATAAGAGAATAGGTTCTTAATGGCCGGATGTTCCACCCTGGAGGTGATAAGGTGTTTTCTTTCCGGAAAGGCTTTAATCGCTGCATGAATGGCCGCATTGTCACTTTCGGTTCCACAGGAGGTAAACACGATCTCTTCCGGGTCTGCATTGATAAGATCTGCCACCCTCTGCCGGGCCTGGTCAACCTTTTTTCCCACCTGATCTCCAAAGGTATGCATGGAAGAAGGGTTTCCATAAAGCTCACCAAAATAGGGCATCATTTCTTCAATGACTTCATCAGCCACTTTTGAGGTGGCGTTGTTGTCCGTATATATGACTTTCATAGAGGATTTATCCTTTGGCTTTGGCAGTCTCAATTACTTCTTCGATCCGTTCCAGACATTGTCCGCATCCACCGCCGGCTTTCAAATAATCGGTGACATCATCGGTGGTTTCAAGCCCGTTTGCCCTGACCGCATCAATGATCTCAAGGTCTGTCACATCAAAACACTCGCAGATAATCTGACCCGGTTTTTCCAGGATCTGAATCCCTCTGAAATTGGCAATGGCTTTTTTGAGAGCCGACTGCCCCATGACCGAACAATGCATCTTTGCCTTGGGCAACCCGCCCAGATAATCTGAAATATCGTCATTGGTCAATTTTGCCGCTTCCGTCAGGGTCATTCCCTTGATGATCTCCGTAAGGGCCGAAGAAGACGCCACGGCACTGGCACAACCAAAGGTCATAAAGGTGGCTTCAATGATTCTTTCGTTTTCATTCACCTTTAAATATAATTTCAATGCATCTCCGCAATTCAGGGAACCGGTTTCTCCGATGGCATTGGCACCTTCAAGCTCACCCACGTTCCTGGGGTGTAAGAAATGTTCTTTAACTTTATCTGTATAATCCCACATAGTTTTCTCCTTAATCAAATTTCAACGGCGTTCAATGTCAGGCCGATGCCTTTTTCTAAAATACTACAGAGTGGTAGATTGTCAACACGACCCTGTTTTTTTTTGTCAACCGCCCGAAAAAAACAGGCCCCGGCTCTTACAAACGAACCGGGACTGCCCGGCGCAGGGCGATGCACCCGGTATCGATAACAGTATCCCGGGTGATAATTTCCACCCCGTTTTCCACGGCATTGTGTAATTTTTGTGCATAAACCGCATCAATCATGGCCGCAGGGGTAAACACCTTGGCGTCCATTCGCTGGATCAGATAAAAAATCACCGCCCTATGGCCTTGCCTTTTCAACTCAACCAATTCATCCAAATGCTTTTGCCCCCGGGTGGTCACGGCATCGGGGAACATGGCCACCCCCTCTTCCACCAGGGTACAATTTTTAATCTCCACATAACACCGATTGCCCGCCCCGTTTTCCAAGAGCAGATCCAACCGGGTGTGGTCACTTGTTTTAACTTCCGCTGTCACCCGGGTATATTCTCTAAATTCAGAGACAAGCCCATTCTCAATTGACGCTTTGACCAGCCGATTGGGCACCAGGGTGTTGACCCCGATCATGGAATCCTTTGACTGAATCAACTCCCAGGTATATTTTAATTTTCGTTTAGGATTGTCGCTTTGGGAAATCCAAACAGGCGATCCCGGATCTGCACATCCTCGCATGGAACCGGAATTGGCGCAATGGGCAATGACCACTTCCCCTGTTTCCAATTTGATATCCGCCAGAAACCGTTTATACCGCTTAATCAGTTTCCCTTGTATCAAGCTCGGCAGTTCATATCCTTTATAAGTCACCCTTTGCCTCCTTGTTGTTTGTGCAAAAGTTTGTCCGGAAGTTTGTCCGGAAGTTTGTCCGGAAAATGGTCAAGAGGACAATCGGAAGTGAGAAAATCCTTCAATTCATCCATATCAAGGTTTCGTCGAATCCCGAACCGAGTCAGAGAAAAATCATATTTAACCGGGTCATGGGCTAAGATCTCCCTGAACCCTGC
>JAFLJU010000372.1 GCA_022712835.1 Desulfobacteraceae bacterium | reverse complement strand
CTATTCCACTGGATGATCCTGGAAATGATATTGCGGAAGGCGAAACCGATGAATTGATTTCCATGGACGATATCCAGGACCTGTTGGGTGAAGAACCGGCGGGTGAAGAGCCAGTGGGTGAAGATATCGGGGACACGGTTGTTGATGATTTCGTGATCGATAACGCCGATGCGCTTGATGTGTCCCAATGCCTGATTACCCAGGAAACCCTTGATGCGTTAATCCAAAATACCCTGACCGCTGAAGCGGTGCCAGATCCTGTGATGTTGGATTCAGTGGCGGTGGATTCTGATCCCGTGGTGCTTGACGAACCAGAACCAGAACCCCTGGCAGACCCGGTAGCCGTTGAACCCAGCGAAGATGATCAAGATTCCGAGGTGCCTTCCGATGAACTGGACTCCCTGTTAAATACAGATTTAGACGATGCACAATTTGATATGGGAAGCCCGGGCGGGGATGATGTGACCCAGGAGGATATCGATGCCTTATTGCAAGAGTCAGATGAAGATGAGGATCTGATGGATGATGATGATGACATTCTCATATCCCAGGATGATATTGACACGTTGTTGATGGCGGCTGACCAGGAAGATGAGGATCTCCTCGGAGATTTGATGGGCGATGACATGGACACCGGCATGGATGACGATTTTGATGATGAAGATGTCCTGGAAAGGGATGGGGATTTCTCGGAAGAGATGGAAGGCGATCAGGTCGTTTTGGAGGGGGGGGCAGATGAGGAAAGAGAAGATGAAAACCGCTCAAAAGGATCGGATAACCGTTGGAAAAAGTGGTATAAATCAAGGCTTGTGGTTGCATCTGCTTCAATCATCATTGTGTTGGGTATTTCAATCCCTTCGGTCTATTTTATGTTCTTTTCCCAGGCACCTGTTCAGATCCCTGAAAAAAAACCGGGTCCCGCTGTCATGGAAGAACTGGGAAGGGAGGTTGCCGTGGCCAGTGTGGAGATTAACACCAATGAGATCCTGGATTTGAAAAAATCGGGAAATATCATTCTTACCAACTTTGTGGTATTGGCCTCTGACTTGTCCAAGGATATGGCATATGTCACCGCCGATATATCCATTGATTATTCCGATCAAAGGGCATATCATGAAATAAATGATAATCTTTCCTTTTACAGGGACCTGATATATGAGTCCATTCAGAAGAACCTGTTATCGGAAAAAAGAAATGAGGTAACCGAAGCCGACTTGATTTGGGGGATTGAAAATACATTGAAAAAAATACTGCCCCCGGATTATATAGAGAAGGTTAGTTTTAAATCATTCAAAGCAAGTTAGAGAGGGTCTCATGGCAACCATTCCCGGGCTTAATCAGATGTTACAGCAGTCAACTATAGCCCAGGAATTAAGTAACCAGGGGGCTGCCCACAAACCGTCTCCGGATCAGGCGGTTGTCCATCAACAGGCCCAGGAAATTGTCAAAGGTTCTACTGTTCAAGACTCTGAGGAATCCGAACGGCTTAAGGAAAAAAAAAGAGCACTGGGGCGAAGACGAGATAAGGGCAGGAAGAAAAAAAAGAAAATAAAATCGGATGAAGAAATGGCAGTGGATCCCGATGCCAGGGGTCGGTTGCTGGATACTACTGTATGATACCTATATTTTCTCTTGAGTTTTTAATTACAGTTTTGTTTATCATTGATGTTTTCCTTGTGATTTTGTTGTTTCTATTTGCCCGAAGGGCCAATCAACGAATGAATCAAATGAACCTGTGCCCGGAGAATGAGTCAATTGATATCCCTTCCCATCCCCCGGAAGACAACCAGGCGTTTGAGTCAGCCAAGCAAATTTTAGGTCTGTTGGAACCTTTGGTCAAAGAGTCCCGGCGGGCGGCCTTAAGCTTTGATGAACAGATCCGGGAAAAAAGAAAATTATCCAAAGATTTAAATGATGCCCTTGATACAAGAATTATCAGTATCAACCTGCTTTTGTCCCGGGCGGCTACACTCCAGAAAAAATTGGAAGACCGTGAGTACACGACCCGGCAGGCAGTATCTGATTTCAGCGTTGTCCAAACATTACCCAAGGAAAGCAATGTTCTGGACCAGCAAAACCAAATTATTGATCTCTACTATCAAAGAAAAGATGTTGATACCATTGCAGAAAAACTTTCAATCCCCAAAGGGGAGGTTCAACTTGTGATTGATCTTAAAGAAAAGTTTATTGCAATGGAGAAGGGGTAATGATTTCCAAGATTCACCTGTCCCCTCGTGAAATGGTGATTCAAAAAGATGCGGGAAAAAACATTGGGTCTGTTTTAAAAAAAGACCAGGTGGTAACCGCAAAAGTTTTACAGATCTTGACCCAGGGCAAGGCCCAGTTGTTGATTAACGGGCAAAAAATGATTGCCAAAACAGGACTTTCTCTCAATCCGGGGGAAGAACTCAAGTTACAGGTGGTTCAACAAAAGGATGCTGTCCTGCTCAAGTTGATGGAACCCTCAACCTTCGTGGAAACAAAACCATTGGTTTCCCTGATCCGTTTTCTTTCAAAGAACAATGCATTGTCGGATATTGCCCGGATAAAGAATCCTGTCATTCAAAATATTCTTAGTGAAACAGCATTGAAATCGGGCAGGAGAGACGATTCCTTTTTGCCCCGCCTTGTTGAAAACAACGGTCTGTCTTTGGAACAAAAAATGGGGTCACTTGTGAAAACCCAGGGGCAGGACAGTATTGGCTTAAACCTGCTTCAACTTCAAAAACAGGATCTGAAAGGCGCACTTTTAAATGAACTGGCCATGGCAACCCCCCGGGGAGAAACCATGGAAAAGATGGTTACAGCTCTTTTAGATACCCTGGAAAGTTTTCAACTGATCAATACCCAATCTTCTGAATCAGGACGTTATCTTCTTCCTTTTCCGGTATTTGAGGGGTCCGTCCTGAACTTTGGACAATTGCTCATTGATACCGGCGGTAATAAAGAAGATAAAGATAGCGATAACCCCAAGCTGATCCGGGTTTCCTTTTTGTTGAATTTGACAAATCTGGGAGCGGTCCGGGCCGATTTCTCCATATTAAAAAAGGCCATAACCGGCAGGTTCCTTTTGGAGAATGACGAGATCTGTGAATATCTGAAGTCTCTGATCCCTGAATTGAAACTTAGGTTTGAACAAATAGAATATACAATGGGGAATATCGATTGTTTCACTGCAAAAAAGGCAGAAATACATCCCAATGTCCTGATGGAGTCTTTGTTTGAAAGTGGCGATGACTCCGTATTGAACATTGTGATTTAAGGGGATTTGATAGGATTTTATGCCGAAAAAAAATGTTAAACAGGCCGTTGCCTTAAAATACGATAAAAAAAAACATGATGCGCCCACGGTTGTTGCCAAGGGCCAGGGCCGGGTTGCAGAAAAAATTATTGAATTGGCAAAAAAATATGATGTTCCTATAAAAGATGATCCTGACCTTATCGAGGTGTTGTCATCCCTTGAACTTAATGAAGAAATCCCAGCGGAGATCTATGTGGCAGTGGCGGAACTCCTTGCCTTTGTCTATTCTGCAAATGCCGAGAATGCGTCCTAGAAGATATCCTCGTAATTTCTAAAATCAGCAAGTTTATTTTCTGTAACCTCCTTTTTTATAACATTCTAAGGACTGCCGTGTTTTTTTGGCAGGGCCGGAACCCCTGGGCGGCTCGGATTGGGCGGCTCGGAAAAATTTTCTGGTTGCGTCAATTTTCATTCCCTTCTTTCGTTGGTTTTTTGGCGGAGGGAAAAATTTCGGGAAAGAGAAAAAATAAAATATAAATTGTTTGTGATACGATTTCCTGAGTGGAACTATGTGAAATTATAGTCAATGTGTGGCGATGGCTGTGGGGGAGGTGCAATGGGACATCCCCGCCAGGGTGACTGAAACACCGGGTTTAGGTGAAGCGAAATGGATGGCACCCATATTGCAAACATGATTTATGTGACCAGGAATGTTTTAAAGGAGAGAGAATGATTCTTGAAATGACCCGCCCGGTTCAAGGGGGATTGAGGCAGGAACGAAAGCTGGACGCTGTGGCCAATCACATTGCTAACGTGGATACCACCGGTTTTAAAAAGGATGTCGTAAGTTTTGATAAAAAATTTAAAGCCCAACTGAACCGAGATTTTTCCCAGGGTGATATTAAAACAACGGGGAACCCATTTGATATAGCATTGGCAGGGGATGGATTTTTTAAGGTTGAGACAGAGGCAGGGATTCAATACACCCGGAATGGCAGTCTTTCCCTGAACAGCGAAGGCATATTGGTGGATTTGAATGGAAATCCGATTATGGGCCAGGGGGGCGCCATTTTTATTGATCTGGCGAATATAGAGGGCCAGGGTGTTGAAATTAATTCGAGTGGTGAAATCCGGGTGGACACTGAAATTGTGGATACGATTGACGTGGTGACCTTTGCGGATTTGAGCAAATTGGAAAAAAAAGGACAGAATCTTTTTGCATATACCGGGAACACCGGTGATGAGATTCTGCCTGAAAATTATGATATTAAGCATATGGCCCTGGAAGGCTCCAATGTTCAGGTGACCGAAGAAATGGTGAAAATGATTGATTATCATAGAATGTTTGAAACATTCACCAAATCAATGATGACATTTGACGAAATTGACAACAAGGCCGCCGAGGTTGGAACACCCCGGTAGCCATAGGAGGTGAAATATGATGCGATCACTTTGGTCTGGAGCAACCGGTATGGGGGCTCAACAGATGCAAACCGATGTAACGGCCAATAACCTGGCCAATTCAAGTACCAGTGGGTTTAAAAAATCAAGGGCCAGCTTTGAAGATCTTATGTACCGAACCATTAAAATTGCCGGCCAGACAACCCCTGGCGGCGGACAGGTGCCCACGGGTATCCAGGTCGGAATGGGGGTCAAGCCCTCGGGGGTCAAGAAAGTCTTCACCCAGGGGGATTATGTGCAAACCGGGAATCAACTGGATTTTGCCATCCAGGGCCAGGGGTTTTTCCGGGTGATCCACGGGGATACCGATATGTATACCCGGGCGGGAGATTTTACCCTGGATAGTGACGGGTTCATCACTACACCCGGTGGGGACCGGTTGCAGCCGGAAATTTCCATTCCCATAGAAGCCACCACCATTACCCTTGATTCCGATGGCACCCTGACGATTAATGGTAGTGGTGACGAAATCATTGCCACGGAAAATGTTTTGGTCACCACCTTTATCAATCCGTCGGGTCTGTTTGCCGCGGGCCAGAACCTTTACCATCCAACGGAAGGCTCTGGAGACCCTGTGGAGGGAACCCCCGGGGAAAACGGTGCCGGCACCACCATTAACAACTATCTTGAAATGTCCAATGTCAGTGTGGTTGAAGAGATGGTTAACATGATTGTTGGCCAGCGAGCCTATGAAGCCAATTCAAAAACGGTCCAGACGGCAGATTCTATGCTGAGTACTGCCAATGGGTTAAAGCGATAGGATGACATGAATATTTTTTTATCCATGGGAAGAACCTGGGTGGCGATCTTTGCCGGATTGGCAATGGGTGGCTGGTTCGTCGTGTGTCCAGTCGTTTCTGGTGCCGGGATTTTTGAACCCCGGGAGGTTAAGATAGTGGTGAGGGAAACAAGCCTGGTACAAGGAAATAAAATTTTGCTTGGGGAGGTTGCTCGGATTGAGTCCGGTCCTTTCTTAAAAGAGAGCCTGCAAACCATGGTGTTGGGAAATTCTCCTAAACCCGGCAAAATTAAGCAATTGAACAAAAATCGCCTGGTTTCTTTGATCCAGTCCCAACCGGGGTTGCCCGAAAATATTTTGATTGAGGTCCCGGGAAAAATTTATGTGAAGCGGGACAGTCAGCAGATTTCACCACAAAAGGTTAGGGAGCAGGTGGATGTTTTTCTGGCAGAATATTTTACAGACAGAGAATATGAATTGGAGCAGCTTGTTGTCAAAGAGTTTGGGCTCTACCCCCAGGGGGGGGTTGACCTTGTAATATCCCAAACCAGAATTGACAAGAAGGGGAAGCTTTCCCTTGTGGTGGAGGTTTTGATCGAGGGGAACCTGGAAGACAGAATTCGGATTTCAGGTAAGGTGGCGGTATTTGAAAATATCCTTTGTGCCGTAAGAGATCTGCCAAAAGAAAAACTAATTTCTAGGGAGGATGTCTATTTCGTTCGGAAAAATTTATTTAGTTTGCGGGGGGATGTTGTTTTTGAAAGCCAGGCTGCCGAGGGTAAACTCTTAAAAAAAAGTGTCAAAAAAGATGATTATATCAAGTTTTCCAGTTTAGAGGAAAATCCTTTGATTCAGAAGGGGGACATCGTCACCCTGGTTGCAAGAACTCAAAATCTGTTGATTGTAACAACCGGTATCTCACAGGAGGATGGGTATGCAGACAAACTGATCAAAGTTGAAAATATTAAATCCGGGAAAATAGTGAGGGGAATTGTTAAGGAACACTCAACGGTGGAAGTCATCTATTGACCAAAAAAAGAAGACCAAAAAAAGAAGACCAAAAAATGAAGACCCAAAAAAGAAAACAAAAAAGGGGGGCCAATTATGCCCGATTTTAAATTTATAAAGCAAATGATCGTCTTATTGTTTTTAGGGTGTCTGGCAGCAGGATGTGCCACCGGCGGGGGGAGCCAGGATTCGGCGGGGCTTGTGCTTCCGCCCGGGGGAAGTGTAGAACCGGCATTGCCCTCGGATTATCCCGTGGGCGGTGCTGCGGAGGGCTCCTTGTGGTCCAATACCAGAGGTTCCTTGTTTGAGGACAGCACGGCCAATTATGTGGGGGATACGGTCATCATTGATATTGTTGAAAATTCCGCTTCAAAAATGGATGTTAACACATCGTCAGCCCGTAAAAGCGGTATGGATGTGGGGGTGCCCACCATCAGTATGCTGGGGATTGATAGCAGCCTGGGGGCTGCTGCCGGTGCCACAAGTCTTTTAAAAACCGATTTTACCAGCACCTTTTCCGGGGCGGGGGCAAGTGATCGAACCGGGCAGGTAACCGCTTCCATTGCGGCCAGGGTGACAGAAGTTCTGCCCAATGGGAATCTTAGCCTTTTCGGTCGACGGGCGATGAAGGTGGACAATGAGGTTCAGTATATTGTCGTCTCAGGGATTATCCGCCCTAAGGATATTTCCGCCACTAACCGGGTTCAGTCCACCTATCTGGCTGATTCCCGTATTGAGTATTATGGCAAGGGCAACCTTGCGGATAAAAATATCCCCGGATGGGGAACCCGGCTCATTGAGAACATCTGGCCGTGGTAAAAGGAGAAAATGTCATGCGCACCCGATTCCATGTCCTTGTTATGATTGCGTTAACCCTTATTGTGTCTGTGGGGTTTGTCTCTCCTCGGGTTGCCGGGGCTGCTAGAATAAAGGACCTTGCCGCTATTAAAGGAATCCGGTCAAATCAATTGAGCGGTTACGGATTGGTGGTGGGTCTGAACGGCACCGGAGATAAGGACAACGTCCTTTTTACCCGCCAGTCCTTGATCAATTTGTTGGACCGGATGAATATTGACAACTCTGTGAGGGATATTAAGGTTAAAAATGTGGCATCGGTCATGGTAACCGCTGATATCCAGCCTTTTGCCAGGATCGGAGATAAAATGGATGTGACCGTCTCTTCCATGGGCGATGCCAAGAGTCTTAAGGGCGGTATCCTTTTGATGACCCCCTTGAAGGGGGTTGACGGGAAAGTCTATGGGCTGGCCCAGGGTTCTTTAAGCCTTGCCATTCCGGATGGTGCAGGTGATCGGGCCAGTCATCTTCTGGTGGCTCGGGTGATCAACGGGGCTTCGGTGGAGCAGGAGATTCCTTTCAGATTGAATGGGAAAAAGACGCTGGTGCTTTCCTTGTTCCGGCCTGATTTTACAACCGCCAAACGGATGGCAGA
>JAFLJU010000282.1 GCA_022712835.1 Desulfobacteraceae bacterium | reverse complement strand
CACTATCAAAATTTCAAAAACTTACATTTCAGATTCAGGATGAAATATATCCACATCCTTTAGATCGTCCCCAAGATAGGTTCTTTCATTGGGTCCGAGGATGCCAAGGGAAAGGTTAAGCAGTGTCCACAAATGGACGGTTTCCCATGCGTGGTCGTTGACCTCGGACATATCATGAACCTGGGCATGGCAGTTATGGCAAGGCGTGATGCAATAGGGTGCCTTGGTGGCCAAAATCTGGTTGGCCTTGGTCTGGCCGTATGCCCGTCGTTGTTCGGTGAATCCGGACTGGAGGAATCCCCCGCCGCCGCCACAACAAAAATTGTTGGAGCGATTAGGGGTCATGTCAATGAAGTTTTCTTCACCAACAATGGCCTTGACCACATATCTCATGTCATCAGCAACCGGATCTCCCAGGGTCTTTCGGACCAACTGACAGGGATCTTGAAGTGTAAACTTGATCTGACGTTCCTTGTTCCAGTCCGAGGAGGGTTTCAGTTTACCTTCTCTGATCCACTCGGCATAGAGTTGAATGATACTTTTAATCTCAAAGTTGTGGGGGATGTTGAATTTTTTCAGTCCTACCAGGACTGCAAAGAGTTCGTGCCCTCACTCGGTGTTGAGCCAGACTTTACAGCCCAGGTCATCCACCGCTTTTGCCTTAAGTCGAACGATTTTTTCCCAATTTTCATTGTCCGCAGAAAAAAGGCAGTAGTTTTCTGCAGCCCACCCCTTGGTGCCATAGGTCCAGTCGGCACCTACCTGGTGTAAAATTTTCCAAAGGGGTACCATTTCATCGGGTTCGGTGACCGGTTCCCTGGAATTTTGGTTCAAATAATAATAGGCACCTTCCCGGTTGACATCTGCCTTCATTTCGGCAAATTCGGGCTGTGATTCCTGGTATTCTTCCAGAACATCCCCAATAACAAATTCAAAATCTTCTTCCGTGGCGCCCATGGCCGAGCAGGTATCGTTTCTCAAGGCCATGTCACAGGAACTTGTGATTCCCTTTGGTTTATCTTCCTTTGCCCAGGATGACCTGGCATTGAAAACAAGCTGGGGTATATTAATCTGCATGGGACATACATACATGCATCGGGTACACATGGTACACATCCACACCCAGTTTGAACTCAAAATTTCTTCATCCATACCCAGCGCTGCCATCCGAAGAAATTTCCTCGGGTCCATTCCGTCAAGGCCGGTTGCAGGACACCCGGATGCACATGCACCACAGGTCAGACAAGCATTCAAGTTTCCACCGTCCGGCAGAAGCTGCATTACCTTATCTTTAAAGACGCTTTTTCTGGCGCCTCCAATTTTAATAGCCGTATCTCCCATGCTATTTTTTCCCCCTATCTGTCTATACAGTTAAAGTAATTTTACTTTATTTTACAATGCCCTATCTCTGGAGCAATGTATTTTGTCTCTTATTCTTAAACCCATGTCAATAAAAAATTTTCAAACAGCCAATATTTGACATTTTTTATTAGTGAACTATTCTTTTGTGGATTATGGATATCCTAAAAAAAATAGAAACCCTTGTTCCCAAAGCTATGGGAAGCGACCAACATACCATTTATCGGGCCCTGAGCGCAATCAAAAAAAAATTGCGTCCCACAAGCAAACTCCCTGAAAACAATACAAAAGCATGTCAACAGCTTCTAAAAAGGGTACAGGATTCTGTTTTCAAGCGTCAGGTCCGGCAAAAAGGGCGGCCTATATCCCTTAATTTTGACCCCGATCTGCCCATCATCCAAAAAAAGACCGAGATCATTGAGGCCATTAAAAAAAATTGTGTGGTGATCATCTCGGGGGAAACCGGTTCCGGAAAAACCACCCAGATTCCCAAATTCTGCCTGGAGGCAGGCCGGGGGATAAAGGGAATGATCGGCTGCACCCAGCCCAGACGAATTGCAGCCATCAATGTGGCCAAGCGCATTGCCTTTGAGCTCAATGAACCCATGGGTCAATCTGTGGGATATAAAATCCGGTTTGATGATAAAACCCCGGAAAACGCCTATATCAAGTTGATGACCGACGGTATTCTCCTGGCGGAAACCCAGCAGGACCGGTTTTTAAACCAATATGATACCCTCATTGTGGATGAGGCCCATGAAAGAAGCCTCAACATTGATTTTACCCTGGGCATCCTGCGCAAATTGGTCAAACAGCGCAAAGATCTGAAACTGATCATCACCTCTGCCACCATTGACACAAAAAAGTTTTCCAAGGCCTTTGACAACGCCCCGATCATAGAAGTTTCCGGACGGATGTATCCGGTGGAAACCATTTATATGCCCCTTACTTCAGACGATGATGACAACACCAATGGGGAAGAGGTAGGATATGTGGAAGCCGCGGCAGAAGCCGCCAACCGATTACTCGCGCAATCGCGCACAGGGGATATTCTTATTTTCATGCCAACCGAACAGGATATCGGGGAAACCCTGGAATTGATCCGGGGTCAAAACCATAAAGGTGTAATGGCCCTGCCCTTGTTTGCCAGACTGTCTGCCCAGGAACAATCCAAAATTTTTTCAATGGGGGTCGGTCGAAAAGTCATTGTTTCCACGAATGTGGCAGAGACATCCCTGACCATTCCGGGTATCAAATATGTGGTGGATACCGGGCTTGCAAGGATTCCCAATTATTCACCCCGGACCCGCACCACAGCCCTTCCGGTGCTTTCCATTTCCCAGAGTTCCGCCAACCAGCGGCTGGGCCGATGCGGCAGGGTTGAAAACGGTATCTGTATCAGACTCTATGATGAAGATGACTTCAATAGCCGCCCCTTTTTCACCTCCCCGGAAATTTTGCGAAGCAACCTGGCCGAGGTGATTTTACGGATGATCTTCCTGAATCTTGGAGATGTGGCTAGCTTTCCCTTCATTGATCCTCCTGCCCCCAAGAGCATAAAGGACGGGTTTGACACCCTGGTGGAACTGGGTGCCATCCAGAAGAAAGCGACAGCAGCCCCCCCTGGCAACAAGCCCTACACTCTGACCCGTACCGGTCAGATCATGGCCAAACTCCCCGTGGACCCGAAACTTTCCAGAATATTAATTGAAGCCCAAAAACAAGACTGTCTCAAAGAGGCCACCATCATTGTCACCGCCTTGGCCATTGCAGATGTCCGCCAGCGGCCAGCGGATAAAATCCAGGCAGCCAACCAGAAACACAGCCTGTTCAAAGACCCTTGTTCTGATTTCATCACCCTTCTCAACCTATGGAATGCCTATGCCACTGCCGAAAAAAAGGCCAACTCCCGGGCCAAACGAAAGGCATGGTGTGCAGATCATTTTCTTTCTTTTAAACGCATCCACGAATGGCAGGACATCCATCGCCAGATCAGCCGAATGCTCAAGGAACATGGGCTCAAACAAAACAATTCCCACGAAGCTGTCTTAAAAGAAACTATCTCAAAGGGGGATCTACCCCAAAATCTGCCAGAAGGAACGGGCACTCTCAAATCAAAGGAATTTAACCTGGGCGGCCCTTTGTACGTCGCCCTGCATAAATCCCTGCTGTCCGGATACCTTGGGGGAATCGCCCATAAAAAAGAAAAAAATCTATTCCTGGCGGCCAAGGGTCAGCAAGCCGTGATCTTTCCGGGGTCCGGTCTTTTCGGCAAGGCAGGCGACTGGATTGTGGCCGCTGAATTTGTCAAAACCAGCCAGCTTTTTGCCCGGGGGGTTGCCAATATCGATCCTGCCTGGCTGGAAGAGGTGGGCAAAGAGCTGTGCACCCATACCTATTTTGAACCCCACTGGGAAAAAAAGAGAGGGGAGGTTATGGCCAGCGAACAGGTGTCCCTGTTCGGACTGATCATTGTTGCCGGGCGGAAAGTGGCCTATGGCCGGGTGAATCCGGAAGAGGCCGGCGAAATATTCATCCGCCACGCCCTGGTCCAGGGAAAGATTGATATCCCCTTAAAATTCATGGTTCATAACCAGGGGTTGATTGAAGGTCTGGAAGCCCTGGAAAATAAAACCCGGAAAAAAGATATCCTGGCCTCACAAGAAGACATCTGGGCCTTTTATCAGTCCCGGTTACCCGAACCCTTTTTCAATATCCACACCTTTAAAAAATTTCTCAAGGACCAAAAGGAT
>JAFLJU010000270.1 GCA_022712835.1 Desulfobacteraceae bacterium | reverse complement strand
ATCTTAAATTAAGGGGAAAATTAATTGGCGGAGGTGCATTTGCGGTGTTGATACCCATGTTGATTGTGGGTGTCATTTCCGTAAACACAGCATCAAAGGCCCTGATTGAATCCGGTGGCGGAATGGTAACCCAGGATAGTTCCCGCAGTGCCTTGACCGGAATGGATGAAATTTCCATGGTCATCACCGAAGTCAGTGATATTGTATCCACCATTGCCGCGGCGGTGGAGGAGCAGTCCTCAGCCACAATGGAGATTGCCGAGAATATTTCCCAGGCATCCGCTGGCATTGAAGAGGTGAACCTGAGTGTGAGCCAGAGTTCCATGGTGGCCCAGGAAATCACAAAAGATATTAATACGGTCAATCAATCATCAAGACAAATGGCTGACAGAAGTGACCGGGTCAGCCTGAGCGCGGAAGATCTTTCAAGGCTGTCAGCCCAGCTTGATCAGATGGTGAGCCGGTTTAAGGTTTAAATTATGGAGCAGAATCCTGTGGTCTCTACGGCTGTCACTGAAATGGAGCATCAGATTAAGAGAATAATGTCCAGCACATATGTTTTTCTCTTCCTGATGCTTGTTTCTCTTTTATTAATTAGGAATAACACTCCCTTTGCTGCCAATGCAATAAAGGCGATGATTATATTAGATGGGGTTGTATGGGTTCTGCTTCGTTTGGGGCATTATGAATTGTCAAAATTGATAGCAATCATATCCGGCAATCTGATGGTTTTCATAATGGTTTTCAACGGGTGGCCTGGTGGTGACCCGTATAACGTCTATGGCATAACCATGTTTCATCTGTTTTTACTATTTATTTCCTCACAGATTACCAACAATATCCTCTATGCTTATATCTCAACGGGCTTTGCAACCCTATCCATTGTTCTGCACTATTTCATCTTTGCCATTCCCGGGAAATATGAAATTTCTCCCCGGGCTCTTGAGGTTTATACGGTCTGTCTCGGCCTGATCCTAATATCATTTATGGTGACCAAAAAGATCATGGCCTATAGGTCTTGGTTAATTGAAAAGGCTGAAAAAGAGTCAAAGGAAAATTTTGAAAAGACCCGCCAACTGGAGTCTACCAACAAAAAATTGCTTGCCTCTTACCATGAAACCCGTAAAACATATAAAAAATACCGTGTCCTTGTTGAAACGGCAGCCGATGCCATCTTTATCACCCAGGACGGAATATTTAAATTTTTGAATCAAAGAACCGTTGACATGTTAGGATATTCAAAGGAGGCTCTTTTGGGAAAATCCTTCCATGGGCTGATTCATCTTGATTACAGAGACACACTATTGGAAAAACATGGACCCGGAACGGGCCCAGATAAGCCCGGGGGAAGCGAGTTACTAAAAATTGTTACCAAAAAAGGGGATGTTCTCTGGGGGCAGCTGAATAGGGGTTTTATCCTCTGGGAGGACAAGCCAGCAACCTTAAATTATTTCAAGGACATGACCGAGCAGAAGAAAATAGAAGCCCAGCTAAGACAGGCTCAGAAAATGGAAGCCATCGGTAATTTGGCCGGCGGTATTGCCCATGATTTTAACAACATCCTTAGCGGGATCTTTGGTTATTCCCAATTGGCAAAAAATAACTTGGACAACCCGGAAAAGGCTAGCAGACACATAGATATGGTGATGAAGGCAGGGAAAAAAGCGGCTGAAATGGTGCAGCAAATACTGACTGTAAGCAGACATTCTAAAAATGAAAAACACCCCGTAAAAATATCCCTTGTGGTTAAAGAGGCACTCAAGCTGTTGCGTGTATCCATGCCTTCAACAATTGAGATCAAAGAAGATCTGTTTATAGATAAATTTGTGCTGGCTGACCCGGCAAAGATTCATCAGGTTGCTATGAATCTTTGTACCAATGCCTACCATGCCATGTTTGAAACCGGCGGCATTCTTTCCGTTCGGTTAAAGGAAATTGAAATATGCGATCAGGCAAGGAGTGTTGAACCTGATCTTCCACCTGGAAATTATTTGGAATTGGAAGTCAGTGATACCGGTCATGGCATGGATTTCGAGACCCGGCAAAAAATTTTTGATCCCTATTTTACCACAAAAGGGATCAAGGAAGGGAGCCAAAAAGGGTCTGGATTTGGGCTGGCACTGGTATCGGGGATCGTTGAAGAGCATAATGGATATATCAAGGTTTCCAGTGAGCCGGGGCAGGGGTCTTCCTTTTATGTGTATTTACCCGTAGTGGAAAAAAGCCTTGAAGCCAAGGAGCCGGGAAAAAAAGAAGTTATAAAGGGCGGGACTGAAAGGATAATGGTTGTTGATGATGATGAAGATATCCTTTTTTCCATTCAAGCTCTTTTAAAAGATTATGGGTATAACGTCGATATTTTTAAAAATGGATTAGAGGCATTTGAGGCATTTGAGAGAGCTCCGGATTTATTCGATCTTATTATTACGGATATGACAATGCCGCTGATGACAGGCTGGACCCTTGCACTTAAAGTGCTTGAGAAAAGGCCAGAGCAGCAGATTTTTCTCTGTACGGGGTACAGTGAGAGCATTAACAAAGAAAAAGCGCTTTCCATTGGAATTTCCTCTTATTTCGAAAAGCCGTTGATAATGAATGATCTGCTCAAGGAAATCAGGTCTTGTTTGATATAAGCAAAGTAAAAACCGGATTAATTGCCCGGCTTCACCCTACTCGATTTTAATCCGTCATGGTTCAATAAAAACGAATCAATGTTTGTTTTTCCACGGGGGTTAATGAATGAATATAGGTTAAAAGACGTTTCCGCTCAACCAATTTTATGTCTACAAATTCAACCCCCATTATATAGCCTGTGCCAACCGGCTTGTGCTTAATCAGCACCACCCTGGAAATCACACTTAAATTGATGGATTTGATAATTATTTTCAGGCTGACAAAATTATTAATTGGAAAGAAAAAACCCGTCTCAAACTGCATCCCGCTTATGCTGATATTTTTTACACGGATGGGGTGTTCATCGGGACACTCTTTTGTTTGGATGGGGGGGGGCTCTTTTTCCTTTTCAGGTTCTCCAATGGTTTTCGGGGGACCATATTTTTTTAAATAATAGGCCTGGTCATCATTGGAAAGAAAGATTATTTCAAACTCAAGATCAACCGATACCCGTTGGTGCTGACGCCGTTCAATATTATAACATTTTTCTTTGATAAAAAGATCCACCAGGTCAGCATCAAACTGTTTTCCCTTATCCGCTTTTAAAATGGATAATGCTTGATCCATTGTCATCGCTTTTTTATACGGTCGGTCATAGGCTGTGAGTGCATCATACACATCGGCAATCGCAAGTATTTTGGCGGAAAGGGGCAAGGATTCCCCTGTCAATCCGTAAGGGTATCCCTTACCATCCATCCTTTCATGGTGTAAGGATGCTAACCGCGGTATATTTTTAAGTGCCCTTGAAAAATGTATCTGCTCCAGTATCTCACGGGTATAGCTGGCATGTTCCTGGACCTTTTTATATTCTTCCGGTGTCAGACGGCCGGGCTTTAACAGCACATCGTCCCTCACGCCGATCTTGCCAATGTCATGGAGCCAGGAGGCGATATCTATTTCCTCTAATGCTTTCTCATCCAGCTTGCACGCAGTTGCCAACTTTGCAGCATATAGGGAGACTCTTTGGGAGTGGCCGGCTGTAACGGGGTCACGGGCATCAATAGTGGTTGAAAGGGTTCTGATTAAACTTTTTAGAAGGGACTCATTTTCTTCAGAAAGCACGGCATTCTCTATTGAAATGGCCGCATTGTTGGAAAAAAGGCCTAAAAGTTTTTCATCATATTCGGTAAAAACACCCGCTTTTTTGTTTAAAATCTGGGTAACGCCCAGGACATGTCCCTCTCTTGTTAGCAAGGGCATACACAGGATACTTTTGGTTTGATACCCGGTTTGTTTATCAATTTCCGGATTAAACCGGCTGTCTTGATAGGCGTCTTCTATGTTGATTGTTTTTTTCGTGCGGGCAACGCTGCCAGCAATCCCTTTTCCCAATGGAAACCGGATCTCGCTGATTTCAGACTGCTGAACAAACCGGCTGTAAAATTCATTGTTTTCATAATCACAAAGCAATAGAGAACTTAAATCGGCATCAAGTAATCGTGTTACCCCTTCCATAATGATTTTCAGGAGCGCATCAAGGTTTTTTTCCTGGGCCATGCGATTTGCAATCTCAAGAATTTCCTGCAAATCATGAACTTGTTTGTTAGGCATTTGTCACCTTCAGAGGTCTAGGGTTTTGAGCATGAGGTCGACGATCTCTTTGACCGGGGTAGGGTCTGTCTCCAACAGCCTCTGGAGGATGAATCCGTCCACCACCGCCACCAAAAATTTTGATTTGGTCGGGATCTTGGTCTGGGAACCGGGCATTTTTTGATAGGCCTCATCCACCAGACCAAACCATTGACAATAGGTGTGCTGGAATCGTTCCTTTAGGTCATCGTTGCCGGAAATGGCCTCCCGGACCAGATACAGATGAAGACGGCTGCGGGCCTCCGAGGTGAGCAGGGTGTCAAAAAAAGCGGTGAACATGTTTTCCCAGGAAAGGGAATTATTTTCTCCGATCATTGAAAGCAGCGCCGTGGATATCTGTTCCATGTGCAGATCGGCCATATCAAAGATCAGGTCGTTTTTGCTGGCATAATAGTAGTACAGTGTGCCCTTGCTAAGACCCGAGGCTTTGGAAATCTGGGCCAGGCTGGTTTTGTCCACCCCTTTTTCACTGATCATGGCCATGGCCGTTTCAATGATTTTCCGGCGATTGTCCTCGTTGGAGCCCTTGGTTGTTTTGGCCATTTAGCTTGCCTGTTTAGCAGGCGTAGGTGACTTCTGGGTTAACCTAGGTCCCATTGTAATCGCTTCCACCGGGCAGTCTGTTGCACAGAACCCGCATCCCATGCAGGCCGATTCACCCAAAAGATAGGGGAAGGCATGACGGCTGCCCACCTTTTGTAAATTGGCCAAAAGAGCGCCTGCCGGGCAGGTGTCCAGGCAGATGCCGCAGGACATGCAAAGATTCAGGTTAAACATAGGTTTTTCCCAATCTTTTTTGGGGATGCGAAGGAGGATGCTCCCGAAATTGTCTTCCACGGCCTCGGTCGGACAAACCCTACCGCAGGCACCGCATTCTATACAGATTCCTGGGTTGATTTTGTGAAGCTCTTTTTTCTCACCCACAATTGCCAGGGAAGGACAGATAGTCTGGCAGGCCCTGCATCCGATACATGAATCTAATATTTTATATGCCATAGCAAATTTTTCCTTAAATAAAAGTTAGGCAATTGAAGTGATTTTGTCAATGGTCTCCTGGGAGGGGATACCGGTTTCCCTGTCCCAGTCAAATAATTCCCAATAATCTTTCATCAGGCTATCGAGATCTATACTGCGGCCTTTGTTGGCTCCTTTTTTCTGGGAGGGCAGCCCAAGGAGGCGGTCAGAGATCCTGCTGTCCTTTGGTTGGAGTCCTTGGCGAACGTTGAATGCCTGTTTTAAGGTTTGAATATTGGTGCCGATCTCCATGTATTGCTCCGGTGAAAATTGCCAGCCCGTGGCGGCATTGAGCCAGTCAAAAATTCTAAGGCGTTTGCTACCTAAAAATCCGCCGAACAGGCAGGCCCCGGCCCCGTTGATTACATTCAAATACTGGGAGTTGGCCTTGCCGATCTGGGCATGCTTGATATTTTTTTTGTACTTGCTGCTTTTCATATAGGCGGGTCCCATTTTGGGAACCCCTTTGACCATTTTCCAGAGCTGGTACATTTCATAGTAAAGGCCGGCTCCGTTGGTGTGGCGGCCCGGGGCCGGTTCCACGCTATAGTGCAGGGCAAACCCGGGATCATTTCGTGAATCGTGCATGGCAGGTTCCTGGCCTCCGGCATGGATGGCAATTTTTTCCGATCCCTTGCCGATGCGTTCTGCGGCTATTTTTACCCCGTCTGCCAAAAGGTCGCCGATTCCCTCTCGTGCGATCATTTGTTCAATGAGAAATTCAATGGCCGAAGGATCACCCCATTTTAATTCAACCCCCATGGTATCTTTGGTGGTGAGGATGCCTTGTTCAAAACATTCCATGGCAAATCCCACGGCGTGTCCTGCCGAAATACTGTCCATGCCAGCCCGGTTGAGCAGTTCGTTAAGATAAAATATGGAATCCATATCCTTGTTCATGACAAACCCCCCTAAAGAAAGAACGGTTTCGTATTCAGGCTTGTGGGTTTCGGAAAATTTGCCATCGGTTTTGCAGATACCGCCGCATCCCAGGGGGCAGGAATAACAATGGAACTTAGCCGTCTCTTTTCGGGTAAACACATCGGGATTGGAACTGCGGCTCTTGAAGAATCCCCAGTCTTTGTTTGTGCCGTTCCAGTTTTTTATGGGGGAATCTCCCATTTCGACGGACATCTGGTTCATGGAAACAGTGCCCCATTTTCGTAGAAGAATTTTATAAAGCAGCCCATCCTGGGTGAGAACGGCGGGCATCATTCGCATGAGGGCACCTATGGGAGCTGTGAGAAATCCCGGGACAAAGGGGGGTTGAAACTGGACCCAGCGGTTGCAAATCTGACTGAGTCGTTTGATCTCTTCCCTGTTATGGACGCAGATTCTTTTGGTTCCGGCCAGGACAAGGGCCTTGAGGTTTTTAGATCCCATGACAGCTCCCAGGCCGGACCGGGCAGCGATGCGGCCTTTGTCCGTGGACACGCCTGAGATCAGGGACAATTTCTCACCGGACTGACCAATGCAGGCCACCCGGGCGTTCTTGCTTTTTGAACTTTCTAAAAGAAAGTTTTCGGTTTCCACGGCATCCATGCCCCAGACGCTTGTGGCATCCCTTAATTCCATGGTGGTGTCATCCACATACAGATAGACCGGGGTGGGACTTACGCCCGTAAAGAAAATACCGTCCACCCCGCAGCGTTTGATGGCAGGGGAAAAACTGCCACCGCAGTTGGCTTCCCCCCACCCTTTTGTCAGGGGGGATTTGCCCACTACCATCCACCTTCCCGTGAACAATGAACCGGTTCCGGTGAGAAGTCCCGATACAAACCCCAGCATATTATCCGGTCCCAGAGGATCCGCACCCACAGGGATTCTATGGTAGAGCAGGTGGGCGGCAAGTCCCATGCCTGATAAAAATGATTCATAAATAGAAGGAGAAATTTTCTCGATGTGGATTTTGCCCGTGGACAGATCCACATTCATGATCTTTCCCATATATCCTTTATTTTTTTTATCCATGTGCTGGCTCCTTATCCTTTTTTTAGTCTGGATTTGATTCTGGATGTGATATTGGATTTGGCAATTTCATTGTGAAAGGGAATTCCTTCCCAGGCGGCCTGGATGACCCTGAGGCAGTCCCCGTAATCCATATCTTCCGGGTTAAACAGAATGGTTCCATCGCCCAGAGCGGTTTGGGCGATCTGACTTAATTTTGTTTCCGGAACCAGTCGCGTTCCTTGTTTGTCCATGACCTCTTTAAAACAGGTGGCATGGGCGCCATTTGTGGCCTGGCAAAGATCCTGGTTTAGGTTTCTGAGACAGGCAATGGTTTTAAGGGCTCTCTGATTTTCCGGGGTACAGGTATAGAGTTCTTCCCCTCCCAGGGGCAGGAGGAGTTGTGCAATTTTATCTTCCACTTTGTGGAGATTGTATTCCAACCCATAGGGCAAAAGAATAGCCATGCAATTGCCGTGGGGGATATGGCAGATAGATCCCACAGAGTGTCCCAGGGCATGGACCATGCCCACGGTGGCATTGGAAAAGGCAATTCCGGCCAG